>NZ_JAHHPO010000942.1 GCF_024606365.1 Endozoicomonas sp. ONNA2 | reverse complement strand
ATTGGCAGAGGCGATTAATGGGGCATCGGTTGTTGATCGGGTGGCGGCATTTGGCCAGATCGAGCAAGATGCCATTGAATCATCTGACCCGGTTTTCCGATTTCACAGTGGTGTCCCTGATTTTTCGACAGGAGTCTGTCCGAGAATGGCGCCCATAGCGAGGATGGTAGAAAATTGAGGATAAAAAGTCGGAAATTTCCAGTGAATAGTGGTTCTATTTACTAAAAATTTCCGACTTTTTAGACCAATTTGCTACCACCGCAGTAGGGCAGTCTATTCTCGGACAGCCTCCCAGGAGGCTGGCTGTATTTCTGATTCCGCCCGGTAGCCAATAAATGATAATCCCGTACCAGCGATAAAACCTGCCAGTGCCTGACCCATTTTAGACTTTCTCTGAAAGTATCTTGTTGTTGAAGGGGTTATGATCATCCACAACATTGTGGGCGGTTGATGGTATTGATATTGATTTTGAAAAAATGGAACTTTTCGCACTTTTTCTAAGGTCAGTTATCTTATTTGGGGCCGGAACATTTGCTGAATAACTTAAATCAGTTGGATTTATCATGATTCCTTTTCCTTTCCGTTTTTGGTCAGATTTTTAAACGGGTTTTTCAAAGACATATAAAACGGCGGGTGATGTTCTTTGATATCCTCCTAATATTTGAGTCTAATTTTGGGGAAGAGTTCCATCTGCGAAAATTTCCTGCTGGCTAAGGATGTCAATGGTTTGCGCCGGTTTTTCTGGTGAGGGATGGTATTATCTTTAGTGATATTCACGTCAGTCAGTCTGTAAGTGGTTGGCCATAGGCGAGGACAGCAGCATTCTGCCTGAAAACTTCTTGAAAATTCTGAATCCTTAACCATTATAGAAACATGTTTAACTTGTCGTGAGTTGAATGGAATGATTTAAGAATAGTCAAGGTGCCAGTAGATCTCCGTCGTATGCATGGGGAATGCCGGGCAAACTTGAAATTAACGTGTCAGTAGCTGGCCATATGGAATCGAATATTTCTGGCTACTTGGGCTGGTGCTATGTGAAGCACAACGGAGGGAGCATAGCCATTGCTCTTAGGGTAGACATTAAGGAATTCTTCTTGATAGTACTACTGTAAGTTCTTTCTTTAGCTTCGGCGAACGAGTGCAGGCGGGTTGGTTTGTTGCGGGTCTTGAATTGGAACCACGAAGCACAC
>NZ_JAHHPO010000087.1 GCF_024606365.1 Endozoicomonas sp. ONNA2 | reverse complement strand
AGGATAAAAAGTCGGAAATTTTTAGTGAATAGTGGTTCTATTTACTAAAAATTTCTGACTTTTTAGACCAATTTGCTGTCACCGCAGTAGGGCAGTCTATTCTCGGACAGCCTCCTAGCCTTGTCTGAGTTCCTTGGCTATTTCCCTGGCTTTGTCAAGGGCCCTATTGAAGCCGTTTTTAAACAGGTTTTCACGAATCTGTCGCTGGAGTTCTTCCGGGGTAATCTCTCCATCGTCGGCAGCGGCAGTAAGCTTATTGTCATCCTTGTTTTTTACCAGGTTTGAAAATTCCTGTGACTGCATCGGATCAATGCGATCTACCGGTTTGACATTGCCTACCTGGCCTGAGTGATCAGAGGGTAGGTTTTCGACATCCTTGTTGGTAATGAGTGACATGGTCAGGATCTCCGTTGCCCAGTGCAAGCTGGCGTCTGATTAATTATGAGAATATCGCCTTATCTGGCGGCATTGCCCGCTAATGCTTTAGTCCTTATAAATCCAGTTTAGATTATGAACCGAGATTATAAAAAGACTGAAGACCAGGTTTTTGTTTGATAATGCCACCTTGGCTTAATGAGCTGACAGCTGGTCTGAAGACCGTAAAGCCACCTGTATCACCGCCGACAAATGAAACTAGTACAGCCGGGAGAACACTATGAGCGGTGAGCACTTTACGTTAACGATCAGTCAAAGCACGTCTGACGCCGGCGATTTTGCCATACATATGAAGGAACCTGATAAACCTGAACAGCTGTTAGTCCATTTAAGATTTATGCCACTGGCTATGTTCGATGAGGCTTATTTGGATGATCTTGTGGGTGTGATGGCAAGGAAGCTGGCCAAAAGAATAATTGAATGGCGTGTCGCTCCCGACGATCCAGACGCACTGGATGCCTGTCAACATGAGGCTCGAGCAGTCGTTCAGGAAGCGTTGGCAAGAATGAAAAAAAGTTCAGGCTAATCCGGGATAGTTGTACTATAACGGTTTTTGTCTATGAGAGAAGGTCATGGGATAAATGATGGAAGTACTTCCCCGTTTATCTCGCTTCATACCCTGTTTTATCAATTCTCGCGGAATACTCCACCCATAGCTCGTAGAGCTTGGGTGGATATGGATGGGGCCGCCCAAGTGGGGCCGCCATCCGCTTAGTGGTGGGAGGATGTCAAACACTTGAGTAGCTAACCCTATGAAGTCATATATTTCTGACTCCTTGTGCCGACACTCCCGGCAACTGCTCTTGCGTTGCTCTGGCTCCTGCCATGCAGTCGTGCTTCTTTGCAACTCCGGTCACATAGCTACGGCTATGCCTCCTCCGTTGCGCCTCACATAGTACCAGCCCAAGTAGACAGAAATATTCGATTCTATTTGGCCAACTACTTAACTTCTTAAACACGTTAGACACATTTATCAATAAAGGTATGTTTTATTTATCAATGTGTCTTTTTTAAATTTTATTTTTAAT
>NZ_JAHHPO010000941.1 GCF_024606365.1 Endozoicomonas sp. ONNA2 | reverse complement strand
AAATAGGAAAGTTATTTCCAGACAACTCCTTAGCCTGCTTGGTTGATGGCTTTTTTATAGAAAAAAAAGCCACAAAATTCCATGAATCAGGCATAATAGGTTAGTTCTGGGCCGATGATATCCTTTAGCAGTCAGTTTGGCTTGCCCCGTCAAGGCTCCCGAGTTTACTTTAAATACTTTTAAGTACCATGGTTAGGAGATCCATTCCATGAGCGAAATTGTCAAAGTGACAGATGACTCCTTCGAACAAGTGGTTCTGAAGGCCGAAGGTCCGGTGCTTGTTGACTATTGGGCGGAATGGTGTGGTCCTTGCAAAATGATTGCCCCCGTTCTTGATGAAATTGCCCAGGACTACGATGGCAAGCTGACCGTCTGTAAGCTGAATATTGATGAGAATGAGGCAACCCCGCCAAAATACGGTGTGCGTGGTATTCCTACGCTGATGCTGTTTAAGGGTGGCAACGTAGAAGCCACTAAAGTGGGTGCCCTGTCCAAATCACAGCTGACAGCGTTTTTGGATAGCAATTTGTAACTGCTGGTCAATGCTGGTCATTGCTGGTTGTGACAGACCGTTACAGCCACTTGACTGGCCTCATTTTCATAGCTGCTGATTAAAATTTTAAATCAATTCAGTTGACGAGGCCTTAATTCTTGATTATTTTCCAGAAAAGGATATAGACTTTAATTACACAGGGCTGTCAGTAATCTTCTGATCTCAGGGATCTGGCCCAGACAGGGCAGCCGTTATAAACACTCGCAGGCATTAATCAATACTTAGCTTTCCTTTTTCATAATAAGTCAAATATTTTCTGATCTTCCTGCAAAGACAACGGCCACTTACCTTTCAATTAACATTCGCACACTACTGGTTATGCATCTTACCGAACTGAAGAAAAAGTCTGTTCCTGAACTTCTGGCAATAGCGAATGAAATGGGTCTCGAAAACCTTGCCCGTTCCAGGAAGCAGGATGTAATTTTCACCATACTCAAACGCCATGCACGCAGTGGTGAAGATATCTATGGTGATGGTGTTCTGGAAATTCTCCAGGATGGTTTTGGTTTTCTCCGTTCCGCTGACAGTTCCTATCTGGCGGGACCGGACGATATTTATGTTTCCCCAAGCCAGATTCGCCGATTTAATCTGAGAACGGGCGATACGATTTCCGGAAAAATTCGTCCACCCAAGGAGGGAGAAAGATACTTTGCCCTCCTTAAGGTGAATGAAATCAATTTTGATCAACCAGAAAATGCCCGCAATAAAATCCTGTTTGAAAACCTCACGCCATTATTTCCCCAGGACCGTCTCACCATGGAGATGGGAAATGGGGCAACAGAGGATTTAACCGCTCGGATCATCGACCTGGTAGCCCCTATTGGCAAAGGTCAGCGAGGCCTGATTGTGTCTCCTCCAAAAGCCGGTAAAACACTGATGCTGCAGAATATAGCAGCGAATATTACCCGGAATAATCCGGAGTGCTATCTGATTGTTCTACTCATTGATGAGCGTCCGGAAGAAGTCACCGAAATGTCCCGGTCTGTGCGTGGTGAAGTTGTCGCCTCTACCTTCGATGAGCCTCCTTCCCGTCATGTGCAGGTTGCCGAGATGGTACTGGAAAAAGCCAAGCGTCTGGTAGAGCACAAGAAAGATGTTGTTATTTTGCTGGACTCCATTACCCGGCTTGCCCGTGCTTACAACACGGTGATTCCCTCATCTGGCAAGGTGCTTACGGGTGGGGTGGATGCTCATGCCCTTGAGCGTCCCAAGCGTTTCTTTGGTGCTGCCCGCAACATCGAAGAGGGTGGTAGTCTGACCATTCTGGCCACCGCACTGGTTGATACGGGCTCCAAGATGGATGAGGTCATCTTTGAGGAGTTCAAGGGTACAGGAAATATGGAACTCCACCTTGACCGGCGGGCGGCTGAAAAGCGGGTCTTCCCTGCCATTGGTATTAACAAATCCGGCACTCGTCGTGAAGATCTGCTGACCACAGAAGAAGAGCTTCAGCGTATGTGGATTCTTCGTAAAATCCTGCACCCAATGGATGAAATTCAGGCCATTGAATTCCTGCTGGACCGGATGAAGCACACCAAGACCAATGATGAGTTCTTTCAATCCATGAAGCGGAAGTAATTTTCATTCCTGCAGGAAGGGCTGTGAGAAAGATGTCGTTTGATCACCGTCACAGTCTCTGCCCGGGAGTAAGGCCAAAAGTATCCTGCCAGCCTTGCAACTATTTCACTGTATATTCAGGCTTTCATGCAATGTCGGCACGCTCGGTTTTCGTGCCGGAAATACCGTGAAAGGGTTATTCGATCCTCACAATTCGACAGCAACAACCTCTTTATCATCCCCGTCAACTGACGTGGTTTTCACTATCCAGGCGAAAACTGCCAGAGCCCAGGAAGACATATTCATGAAATACAAGGATCTCCGGGATTTCATTGACCAGCTGGAAAAACAGGGGGAACTCAAGCGAATCAGTCTTGAAGTTGACCCGGTTCTGGAAATGACAGAAATTTGTGACCGAACCCTGAAAAAAGGTGGTCCCGCCCTATTATTTGAAAACCCCAAAGGCTTTGATATGCCCGTGCTGGGGAACTTGTTTGGCACGCAGAAGCGGGTTGCCCTGGGGATGGGACAGAGTGATATCAGTGCACTAAGGGACGTTGGTGAGCTGTTGGCATATCTCAAGGAGCCGGATCCCCCGAAAGGATTAAGAGATGCCATTGAAAAGCTCCCGCTGTTCAGGCAGGTGCTGAACATGGGGCCGAAGGTGGTTAAATCGGCACCTTGTCAGTGAGGTGGTACTAACAGGTGATGATATTGATTTGACCCAGCTGCCCATTCAGACCTGCTGGCCAGGAGATGCCGCACCCTTGATTAACTGGCCTCTGGTGGTTACCCGTGGTCCGGAAAAAGAGCGTCAGAACCCGGGTATTTATCGTCAGCAGCTGCCTGGCAGGAATAAATTAATCATGCGCTGGTGTCCCATCGAGGGGGGGCGCTCGATTTCAGAGACTGGCAGAAAAAACACCCGGATACCCCTTTTCCGGTATCAGTGGCTTTAGGCGCTGACCCTGCGACCATTCTTGGTGCTGTTACACCGATACCCGACTCATTATCAGAATATGCTTTTGCCGGTTTGTTAAGGGGCGGTAAAACTGAGTTGACCAAAAGTCGTACGAACGATCTGCAGGTTCCTGCCAGTGCCGAGATAGTCCTTGAAGGTTTTATCTATCCCACAGAGATGGCAGATGAGGGCCCCTACGGCGATCATACCGGCTATTAAGTCATTCCCGGTATTACCGTTGAATGTGTGACACACCGACGTAACCCCATTTACCACAGCACCTATACAGGGCGTCCACCGGATGAACCAGCGATATTGGGATTGGCTTTGAATGAAATATTTGTTCCCATTCTCAAGAAGCAGTTTCCTGAAATTGTTGATTTTTATTTACCGCCAGAGGGTTGCTCTTATCGACTGGCAGTCGTTACCATGCGCAAGGAGTATCCTGGGCATGCCAAACGGGTTATGCTGGGTGTCTGGTCATTCCTGCGACAGTTTATGTACACCAAGTTTGTGATTGTGACGGATGATGATGTCAATGCCAGGGACTGGAATGATGTGATATGGGCGATGACGACCCGTATGGACCCGAAAAGAGACTCCGTCTTCATTGACCACACCCCCATTGATTACCTGGATTTTGCTTCTCCCGTTGCCGGGCTCGGATCAAAGGTCGGCTTTGATGCCACCAACAAGTGGGAAGGTGAAACCAGTCGGGAGTGGGGAACAGCCATTTCGATGACTGATACCATTAAGCATTGGGTTGATGCTATTTGGGATCAGCTTGGCATTGATGGGTAACAGTTAGGCAGCATGCAGCTTCAGGAAGCCCGGGATCCCTGAAGTCTTGAGCGTTAGAGGTATTCGTGCAGATCAACCAAGTTTCCACTCAGTCTTGCCAGGTGGCAAATCTTCAGTTGCTATCAGAAGGTGTTTACCGCGTCATCCTCAAAACACACCAGGGTTATTTTCCGGACTATTGGGCAGGGCAGTACCTTGAGATTGTCCTGACCGATGGGGAAGCCTGTGCGTTCTCAATAGCCAGCCCCCCGGTTCCCGGGCAAAAGGAGCTGGAATTACATATTCAAAAGTTATCTTCCAGCACAAACTCCATCAAGCTGTTCAACGCCCTTGAGCAGGGGAACATTTCAATCCGAATGCCAAAAGGCCAGTGTTTTCTGGCAAGCGTTCCAGCTAAACCGCTGGTATTTATTGCGGCAGGTACTGGATTTGCCCAGATGAAAAGCATGATTGAATTCTCACTGAAAAATCCCGGGCATAAAGATATCCACCTGTACTGGGGTGCTCGTTCGCCAGAAGGGTTTTATATGCCCAATCTTCCCATTCACTGGGCTTCTTCTCAATTTCACTACCACCCGGTGGTCAGTGATGCTCTTGAACAAGCAGGCTGGAAAGGGCGCCACGGACTTTTGTTTGAGGCGGTCATAGACGATAAAGAGCTTATAATTGGCAGTGAAATCTTTATCAGTGGATCTCCGCAGATGGTCTATGCAACGTTTGATGCGCTGGTAGCGAAAAATTTCCAGGCTAAGAATATTCACTCTGATGTCTTTGCATATGCGCCAAGATCTTGATAAAGCTTCATCACATCGACGGAATATAATTCACATAGTCTAATAAAAACGACAGTATTTTTTATTAGGCAACTGTCGTTATTTATTAAGCCGTGGAAAAAGCCCGTCCCTTGTCTATATTCAAATCGAGTATAATCAATGCAAGGTACGGTATTCAGTATGCAACCATCACCCTCAAAAACAGATCAGGCAGGATTAAAAAATAGTCGGGTCCGGCAGAAAAACATTCAAATTATTCTTCAAGCCGCAGAAGATGAGTTTGTCGCCAGCGGATTTAAGGGCGCGTCCATTCGTGATATTGCCCATCGCGCTGGCTTGCCAAAAGCTAATGTGCACTATTATTTCAATAGTAAGGTTGAGCTATACGGTGCGGTGCTCAATCACATTATGGAGCTATGGCAGTCTGTTTTCAGTGGACTTAATCCAGATGATGATCCTGAAACATCATTAAGACAATTTATCAGGGCCAAAATGAAATATGTTCTGGCGCACTCAAATGCATCCCGTATATTCAGTAGTGAAATACTGCATGGAGGGCAGCATATTAAAGAGCATTTTCAGCCTTTTAATGACTGGATTCAGGAAAAATCCGAGGTGATTAACGGTTGGATTGCCCAAGGTAAGATGAGGCCGGTTGATCCTGTTCATCTGTTATTTACCATCTGGGCAACCACCCAATACTACGTCGACTATGGTCCCCAGGTTGCTTCTGTCCTGGGTAAAGAGGACCTTGAGTCAGAAGATGTGGAAGCTTTTACCGAAAGTGTCTGCCAGATGATACTGGGAGGCTGTGGAATCAATAACTAAAATAAATTCTGCAGGTTATCCTGCAGAAACTACCTCAACCTTATCCACTTTCTGAAAGCCCCTGGGAAGCTTATTGCCACGCCTGCCCCGCTCGCCACGATAATGCTCAAGGTCAGCGGCTTTCAGAGTTACATGGCGTTTGCCGGCAAAGAGTGTCAGCGCATCACCGTCATTGATGATGGCAAGCTGAGTCATGAGTTCACTGCTCTGGGCTGCACGGGCAGAGGCGATATTAATAATTTTGTTGCCTTTCCCTCTGCCAAGCCTGGGAAGCTCCTGTAACGGGAATACTAACATTCGTCCTTCATTGGTGATGGCGGCCAGCATTGGATTGTTGCCGATTATGGATATTGGTGTCAGCACATGGGCATTTTTGGGCAGCGTCAGCAGGGTTTTTCCGGCCTTATTTTTACTGATCATATCGGAAAATTGAGCAATAAATCCGTAACCCGCATCACTGGCCAGCAGATAACAGTCACTGTCATCACCAACACACAAACCTTCAAAGGTTGCCCCGGAGGGAGGGTTGACTCGTCCGGTTAAGGGCTCACCCTGCCCTCTTGCCGAAGGCAGCGTATGGGTCAGGACGGAGTAAACACGGCCGGTAGAATCGAGAAAAACTGAAGTCTGGTTGCTTCGTCCCTTTGCAGATAAACGATAACCGTCGCCAGACTTATAATTAAGTGTCAATGGATCAACATCGTGCCCTTTGGCGCAGCGTACCCAGCCTTTATTTGAAAGTACGACAGTAACAGGCTCGGAGATCATCAGATCGGACTGTGAGAATGCCTGAGCTTCAGATCTTACGACAATAGGAGAGCGACGATGATCACCAAAACTTTTAGAATCTGCTTTGAGTTCTTTTTTTATAAGCGTCTTAAGGCGTCTTTCTGATCCAAGGGTCAACTCAAGAGAATTACGTTCCTGTGCAAGGTCGTCCTGTTCTGTACGAATCTTCACTTCTTCAAGTTTGGCCAGATGTCGCAATTTGAGGTCAAGGATGGCTTCAGCCTGAATGTCAGAAAGACCAAAGCGCTCCATTAGAGTGGCTTTGGGTTTATCTTCTGTACGAATGATTTCTATAATTTCATCAATATTCAAAAAGGCGATCATCAAACCTTCAAGAATATGAAGTCTGCTGAGCACTTTATCCAGCCGGTGCTGCAAACGACGACGTACCGTTTCACTGCGCCACGTGAGCCACTCGCCCAGCATTTTGTCAAGCGCCTTAACCTGAGGCCGTCCATCAACACCGATCATGTTCATATTAACCCGGTAGGTTTTTTCCAGATCAGTGGTGGCAAACAGGTGGTTCATCAGACTGTCAATATCTACCCGATTGGATTTGGGAACGATTACCAGGCGAGTCGGATTCTCATGGTCGGACTCATCCCGCAGGTCAGCGACCATTGGCAGCTTTTTGGCCTGCATCTGCGCTGCGATTTGCTCCAGAACCTTCGCTCCGGATGCCTGGTGTGGCAGTGCCGTCACGACAATATCACCACTTTCCTGCTGGTAGACGGCACGCATTCTTAAAGAGCCCCTGCCGGACTCATACATTTTGATCAGGTCAGAACGAGGGGTAATCAGCTCGGCTTCCGTTGGAAAATCAGGCCCCTGAATATGCTCACAAAGCTCGGCAACGCCTGCCTTGGGGTTTTCCAACAGATGAATGCAGGCGTTGGCCACTTCACGAAGATTGTGGGGTGGAATGTCGGTTGCCATACCAACAGCAATACCGGTGGTGCCATTGAGCAACAGGTTTGGCAAGCGGGCTGGAAGTATGGATGGCTCGTCCAGTGTTCCGTCAAAGTTTGCCACCCAGTCCACTGTGCCCTGGCCTAGCTCCCCCAGTAATGAGTCTGCATATTTAGCGAGACGGGACTCGGTATAACGCATGGCGGCAAAGGATTTGGGATCATCAGGGGAGCCCCAGTTGCCCTGTCCATCGACCAGCGGGTAGCGATAGGAAAAAGGTTGCGCCATCAACACCATGGCTTCGTAACAGGCGCTGTCACCGTGTGGATGAAACTTGCCGAGCACATCACCCACGGTACGGGCAGACTTCTTGAACTTGGCGGTATTTTTCAAGCCAAGTTCACTCATTGCATAGATAATGCGTCTCTGGACCGGTTTCAGGCCATCCCCTATATGAGGCAGGGCACGATCCAGAATGACGTACATGGAGTAATTAAGGTATGCGTTCTCGGTATACGCTCGTAGGGACTGACGTTCAACTCCATCGTCGCCAATAATGATCTGCTCCGTCATGGTTAAACCTGTTTCAGGACTTTGATAATAAATCTGCCATGATAGCAAGTATCATTCTTGTTCTAAAAGTGATGGTGTTATCACAATAAGAATTTTTAAACACAAATGCCTAACCCGGATATTTCATAAACTGCCCCGAATCTCGCGCAGGACTTTGTCGCTCT
>NZ_JAHHPO010000940.1 GCF_024606365.1 Endozoicomonas sp. ONNA2 | reverse complement strand
ATAGCTAAATATCCTATTATCGGGATGATCGTTCGACCGATTCTGTCGCCCTGCAGGTAATATTCGGCGTCATTCAGACTCCCGGCTGCTGAATCATACTGAAACAATTGAACAGCAAGTACATCCCGCTCGCTCTTCTTGTGGGTACAGTAAGTCGTCGAGCCATTGCCGATCATTCTTCAGCATGTACTGGAACAGGCTTGTTTGCTGTTTCGGACGGTAAAATAGCAGATTACTTCGTACAACCGGTTCACTAATTTGTGTCCAGAGATATCTGGCAAGCAACATTTCTTGCCTGTTGATGGCATCTGCAATGGGCGTTTGCTCTTGCTGCCTGAGTGTAAGATCGGTACTCTGCGCTGTTTGATTCCAAATATTCGGGTCGCCGGTAATCAGATGATCCCGCTGGCTATCATTAAGTAGGTGTTTTATTTTTTCAATTGAGTCATTTTTAAAAAGTTATGAACCAGCTGTTGAAATACGGAATTTCCCTGAGACGTGGAAAGCGTCATGAGCTTAAATCTCAATGGCGGGGATTGGATAGACTTGAGGACTTTGTCAGCTTTATATTTGCTATCCATTTCAAGGCACTTTTGCAACAATGAATTGTTGGTTTCCGCTCCCGCTGTAAACAACTCTACAATCTGATCATCATTAAAAGTTTCTACCAGATTTTCATATAATTTTGCGTGCTGGCCATTTTTACAGGCCAACAACATAGGAGACATATTATTTTTCCCGGTAAATCTGACAGCGTCAAACCGTTCTTGATTATTCAGGCGCTTTAAAAGATGGACTATACGTTGGGTGTAATTGTATCGTCGACGATATCTAAACACTTCACTTCCCTTATCACCAAGCATGAACTGCAATATGGATTCATCGATGTCAGGGCTTCCCTTCAGGAGTTTTACTATTAATTCCTTGTTGTGGTTGATCGCAGTATCAAATACGTAGGTATGTTCATGATAAAGACAAGCATGTGCAAGGGGAGGTGCAAGATCATTTACCGGACGGGTGAGCATCTCCAGATTTTTCATGCCTGATTTATGCTGCAATTGCTCGAATAAAGACGATTCCATAACCAGGAAGGCATGATGCAATAATGTCCGATCACCATTCACAGATTCTAACCCGGATATTTCATAAACTGCCCCGAATCTCGCGCAGGACTTTGTCGCTCT
>NZ_JAHHPO010000086.1 GCF_024606365.1 Endozoicomonas sp. ONNA2 | reverse complement strand
CTACGGGGACGCCCGGTCGGGCGCTATTCTCGGACAGTCTCCTGGCAGGAATTTTTGGATTAGAACTCTATTTTCAGACATTTTACCGACTGGAATGCGGATTCTTGATGTTATGGTCAGGATCTCATGAAACAGTCCAGCACTACGTTTGCATCAGGCCGATCCTCCGGATTCCAGGCCAGCATTGACCTTATTAATTTCGCATAGTGTTTATCTTCCGCACAGCCTTTATCAATGGCCTCCACTTCTTTCAGTCGATCATCCAGGTACTCGTAGTATGAGGCTTGGTTCGCCATATATTGCTTGTTACGAATATTAATTGGATGAGGAAAAAGTATGTAATTCGTCAACAACTCGAAAAGAACAACCCCCGCTGAAAAAATATCGGTTTTCACAGAAATGGTCTTGTATCCCCGATGAAACATTTCAGGAGGTTTATAGCCTTCACTGCAAAATTCCTTCTGCTTGGCCGGACCACCACGCTGAGAAAGACCGAAATCAATAATGGAAAGTTTGTCTTCGTCACTCTCATCCGCTAATAGATTGCCAAGTTTCAAATCCAAATGCCAGATCCCTGATTGGTGCATATGTGCAACACCCTGCATTAGTTGCCGGGCATAGTTCTCAAACTTGGGCAGTGGTAGCCCTCGACTCCGGTCCCGAGACAAAATACAAAGAAGCGTTTCGCCAGCGTAGGGCATCAATATATTTTTGTCCTCCGTTTCAATGAGCGGCACAATATTCGGACCCTGAGCAGCTCTGAGAATCGCCTTTTCATTTTTGAGATACTTTTTAGCCACTCTATTCTTATAACACTTTCTTATGCGGATTTTTCTACCTTCGGGGGTCTCCCAAGTCTCACGCTTCAAAGTTAAGAATCTATCTTCATGGATTGCTTTTGAATCCAGCATTCGCTCATTCACACGCTTATTCACATGAGTCCCCCTGAACCTGACCAACACATAGTGATAAGCAGACGAAACGATGTTACAGGGATTTCTAAGGCAACCTTGATCAGTCGGTGACCCATTTTCAGTAAAATCAGGGAAATGAATATCCATTGATGTATTCATTGGTTTGTCCCTTTTCAGATTGATGTAGGCTTTAGGAGCTGTCCTGAAATAACTTCGACATTTCTACAGACG
>NZ_JAHHPO010000939.1 GCF_024606365.1 Endozoicomonas sp. ONNA2 | reverse complement strand
GCAAAAAACTGATTCTTTTACCAAAACTGATTGTTTTACCGAAAAGAGTCAACCTGCAAGGTATTCATCCAGGATAGGGTTTCGATGAAGCGGCGTTTGCACATGAATCGTCAGTTAATCAACTTCAAAAGAAGGATCCTTATTACTGGTGCTAACCACTTTATCGGAATTTCAAACAAAGCCCCCCTTGGTTCAGGGGCTTTTTTTTGGCTTGTAAATGTGCAATGGCGACAGGTATTACCTCCATGGGAAACAGGTTCTTTAACAGGAACATTATCTCCATAGCCGACCTTACCCGGGCAGATATGGAACAAATTCTTGAAGTGGCTGCTGAACTCAAACAAACGCCACGTCCTGGCCTACTAAAAGGCAAAGTGATTGCCAGCTGTTTTTTTGAGGCATCTACCCGCACACGCCTCTCATTTGAAACGGCGGTTCAAAGATTAGGCGGTACCCTGATTGGTTTTGCCGACGGTGGCAACACCTCTGCCAAAAAAGGGGAAACCCTCGCTGACTCCATCAAAATCATCAGTTCCTATACCGATGCGGTGGTGATGCGCCACCCCAAGGAAGGTGCCGCCCGGCTGGCCTCGGAATTCTCCAGTGTACCCATTATCAATGGCGGTGACGGCTCCAACCAGCACCCGACCCAAACCCTGCTGGACCTGTTTAGCATCCGGGAGTGCCAGGGTCGCCTGGATAATCTGAACGTCACCTTTGTCGGTGACCTGAAATATGGCAGGACAGTGCACTCACTGGCTCAGGCTCTGACCCACTTTAACGCAAAATTTAATTTTATTGCTCCGGATGCACTGGCAATGCCGGACTACATTCTGCAGCAGCTGGACGAAAAAGGCATTCAGTGGCACAGGGCGCATAGCATAGAAGCTGTGATTGCCGATACGGATATCATTTACATGACCCGGGTTCAGAAAGAACGGTTCGATGAAACCGAGTATAAGCACATTGCATCAAAGTATGTGCTTACCAACGAACCCCTGAGACAGGCACCGGCACATCTGAAAGTACTGCACCCTTTGCCAAGGGTTGATGAGATAGCCGTTGAAGTTGATCAAACCCCCCATGCCTATTACTTCGAACAGGCCCGCAACGGGGTATTTGCCCGTCAGGCGCTGCTGGCGCTGATTCTCAATGAAGCTCTTTATGACAAAATGTATGACCAGATATGAGGAGTGATCGATGAATAACAAACTTCAGGTTGAAGCCATCTGCCAGGGCACGGTCATCGACCATATTCCGGCGGGACAGGGGGTAAAAATCCTCGACCGTCTTCATTTGCTGAACAGTGACGCACGCATTACCGTGGGCTTTAATTTGCCCAGTAAAGCCTTGGGCTTCAAAGATATTATAAAAGTCGAAGGACGGATGTTTACCGAACAGGAGGCCAATGAATTAGCGCTGTTCGCACCTGGCGCAACCATCAACGTGATTGATGATTACCAGGTGGTGGACAAGTTCACCATGGCCATTCCGAAAACGCTGAGAGCCGCATTCGCCTGCCCCAACTCTAACTGCGTTACTCATAATGAACCGGTAGCGAGCTATTTCTACCTGCGTCAAAAAAGTCATGATATCCAGTTGCAGTGCCACTACTGTGAAAAGTCCTTCAGCAAGGAAATTGTGGCAGAGCTGAGATAGTGGCAGAGCTGAACTAATGGCAAGAAAGAAGGCGTCCAGTGCGCTAATAATGAGCGCCTTCTACTCTTCGGCTGGCCGAACATCCGATTGAAACATAAAGATAAAATCCTTCCCGCTCCACCAATGTCTAACTGCCAGACAGGGCATAACTATCTATTATTTAATTTTCAGCCAGACGGTAGGTGACAGCTATGAGTTCTTGTCCAATATCTAACTTTATCGGCAATCGTTGCATGCCAGACCCTGTGAGAGTGGAGTCTATTGCGACAAAAAACACAAATTTTGCTGAAGAAGCCAGCTTTTTTGCTGCTTTGTACCAGCCGTTCAAGGTAATACCGGTGCCTGATCCTCGTCTGATGCTGGTTCTATACGAGCAGAAGCTTGAAAAGAGAAAAAGAAAAGTGCCCAAGAAAAGCAAGTCTGAACAACTGTGGTTGGGCAAGAGATCGGAAGATGAACCACCGGGTGAATGGGGAAAATTCGAGGAAGTTTGACCAGAATTAATTCTTTGGCCTCTCATTCAGCCATTGACAATTTCCGCCATGCAAACGGGTTTGTCGGGTGGCAAGACGCCAATTCCTTGAATCAGCAATGGTTCGCGACAATTCATACAGCTCGTCATACAGCTTGTCATACAGCTCGCCAAACAGCTCGTTTGATTTGTCCATTGAATCGGCGCGATAATATGCCAGTACCGTGAAGATCCTCTCCAGAGTGCTCTCACACTATACCGTAATAAAGCGGACACGGTATTAACCAGCTAATTTCTTCCTCGCCCACCTCTGCGACGACCAGGGTAACGATTGTATCCATATAGCTGGCTCATCCGGCTGCCAATTGGTAAAGCCATTGTTCAGAACCGAAAGGAATGAGATTAAGGCATTGAGTGGTTTTCTAGGATTTTTCAAGAAAAGCAGCACGCGCAAAGATGCTGACCCTGAACAAAGGGAGAAAGCGCTTTCTGGCAGCCAACAACAGGCTTCGCGTTCCAGAAACGACGCCAAATCAGCAAAGCGTCCGAAGCGGACCAACAGCAGAAAGTCACGCCGTCCTGCCTCGCCACAGGAAAACTGGAGTATTGACCAGTTTCAGGTAGCGCCTGAGCCCGGGAAGACCCGCTTTCATGATTTTGCTCTGCCGGGCGAACTGATGCATGCCATCGCTGACCAGGGCTTCAAGTATTGCACGCCGATTCAGGCTGAGGTGCTGGAAAGTACTCTGGCGGGACGGGATGCAATCGGCAAGGCGCAGACGGGAACCGGTAAAACGGCAGCATTTCTGATCAGCACGATCAAGCAGCTGATTGACACCCCGGCACCGGATGCACGCTATCTGGGCGAGCCACGGGCGGTCATTATCGCCCCTGCGCGGGAACTGGCGTTACAGATTGGTAAGGATGCGCAGGCCCTGACAAAGTATCTTCCCCTGCACGTTGTCACAGTTGTGGGCGGTATGGATTATGAGAAACAGCGCAAACGCATCAATGAAAATTATGTGGATATTCTGGTTGCAACCCCCGGGCGCCTGCTGGACTACTGTGAGCGTAAAGACCTGTTTCTGGACCTGGTTGAAGTCATGGTGATTGACGAAGCTGATCGCATGCTGGACATGGGCTTTATCCCGCAGGTTCGGCGTATTATCCGCATGACGCCAAGGCCGGGAGACCGTCAGACGCTGCTATTCTCGGCGACATTCACTGATGATGTATTAAGGCTTGGAGAGCAGTGGACCTGGAACCCGGTAAAAGTTGAGATTGAGCCTGACAGTGTTGCCACCGAAACGGTAGAGCAAAAGGTTTACATTCTCGCATCGCAACAGAAGTTTCCCCTGCTGGTCAACCTGATTAACCATCATCAGCTGGAAAAAGTCATTGTTTTCACCAATCGCCGGGACCAGACACGCAAACTGACCGAACAGCTGCAAAGGGTTGGGATCAGGGCAGACCAAATCTCCGGCGAAGTTCCCCAGAACAAGCGCATCAAAACGCTGGAAAATTTCCGCTCTGGAAAAATTTCAGTACTGGTGGCTACCGATGTTGCTGGCCGGGGAATTCACATTGAGGGCATTAGCCATGTCATTAACTACAACCTGCCAGAAGACCCGGATGACTATGTTCACAGGATTGGCAGAACCGGAAGAGCGGGGGCGAGCGGAACCAGTATTAGCTTTGCCTGTGAAGATGATTCGTTTCTGATTCCAGATCTTGAAGCGCTGCTGGGGGACAAACTAAAGAAAGACTACCCACCGGAGCAGCTGCTTGTTGATCCAAACAAGCATCATTAATGGCTATGCAGGCAAACTCCATTGATTCGCCTGCCGACATGGGAGAAAAAAACAGTAAAATTTTCATACAGGAATACGATATATTCTTTCAAGCATAAGAGTAAAATCCATCAACTTAAACCCCCTAAGGAGGAAAAAAAATTTTTTTATTCTTCATCGGAATTTATCCTTGCCGGATGAAATCTTTTCGATAAGAATCAAATATGAGTAACCCAAAAACAGACAAGGGAGCTGCCTATGGGACATGCCCTGGAAAACAGGCCAGAAAACTCACCCATCACAACCACCTACATACTGGACAGTAACGTCCTGATTCACGACCCTAACTCTATCCTCAACTTTGAAGAACATCAGGTACTCATTCCCATCACCGTTCTGGAAGAACTGGACAAACTGAAAAACGGCAAACAGACCATAGCCGCTGACTGCCGCCAAGCCATACGACTGATTGATAACATTCTGGGTACTGCAACACCTGCACAGATAGAGCAGGGAATCCCTATCCAGAGAAGTCACAACAATGAAACATCCGGCACGCTCTCCATCATGATGAGTCATGCCGACGATAAAATCACCACACTGCCCAGCAGTAATAATGATAATCAGATAATTAACGACATCTGTCAGTATCAGAAAGCCCACCCGAAACGGCAGTTCATACTGGTAACCAAAGACATTAATATGCGTCTCAAGGCCAGGGGCTGCGGGATTTTTACCGAAGACTATCACAGTGACCAGCTGGTCAGTGATATTGGCTTACTGACCAAAGGTTTTATCCATTATGAAGGCAACTTCTGGGACCGGGTCAACGAAGTAAAAACCATACAACTCGATGGTAAAACCATTCACACCCTGGATAAAAGCGAGTTTGCCGAAGAGTTGTATCTCAACAAGTTCCTTTTAGACGACCAAGGGTTTGTAGCAAAAGTTATCGACATATCTGACGACCATGTACGTCTGCAGCACTACAGCAGAGAAAGCCTGATGCATCAGGAAGTCTGGGGGTTGAGGCCATTAAACATCAATCAGGCCATGGCCTTGAATCTGCTGCTTGACCCGGATGTACATCTGGTTAATCTCAATGGTGCCGCCGGTTCTGGCAAGACCATTCTGGCCCTGGCAGCCGCCATTGAAATGACCATTGCCACGAAACAATACCGGAGAATTATTGCCACACGTTCAACCCGGGGATTGGATGAAGATATTGGCTTCTTGCCAGGTACCGAGGCTGAAAAGATGGAACCCTGGCTGGGCGCTATCACTGATAACCTGGAGGCGCTGCACAATGATGACGAGTCCACCAATAGCAGTGTGGAGTACATACTCGACCGGGTACCGCTGCATTTCAAATCCCTGAACTACATCCGTGGCAGGAGTTTCCAGCAGAGTCTGATCATTATTGATGAATGTCAGAATCTGACTCCCCACCAAATCAAAACCATCATCACCCGCGCCGGTAACGGCAGTAAAGTTATCTGCCTTGGCAACCTGGCCCAGATTGATACACCTTACCTGGCAGCCACCAGCTCCGGCTTAACCTATATGACTGAGCGCCTGAAGCATTTCCCGCAGGGAGGTTCAATGCAGCTTCAGGGTGTACCAAGGTCACCACTGGCAGCATATGCTGAAACCCATCTGTAATTCATTCATCACTATCACCACAAAGCCCCGAAGCTTAACAGCCGGGGCTTTCTATTTTTTTGAGTAAGGACGAAGTTGTAAAATACTTTTGCGAAATTTGATAAGAAGTCCATAATATAACGGCTATTCGAATCATACAAAATCACAGGCTTTGTAATACAGTAACAGCTTCATATTCTTTGTTAATTACCGTGACGCCTATTACAAATCAACTATAAAGGGAGGTTATTATGAATCTCATATCAAATCAGTCCACATACTCGAGTTCAATCAATCAATTGCACCCAACAACCAGTAATTCACAAGATATTACTGACATAACTGATGCAACTCAAAACATTAAGGGATTTCATATAATTGAATCTCAAAATCCTGTTCATGACACTGATAAACTGAACCTGAGATCACGTAGTGCCAGCAGTATCACCTCTCCACAATCTCATGTTGCTGCGGCTCATCAACCTTGCCTGCAACCACCGGCTCAGGACAAACTGAATCCTGAATTGAAAGCTGCGATAACAAGGTATATTGAGAGAAAGAAAAACACCCCTATTCCTTTCACTGACTATAAAATATTACTTGATTACTTCCGTCGCCCCCTTCCCGAAATGGACTTTCATAAACTTGACAATGATGTTCTTGCGAAGGCGCTGAAAGCCCCAGACTTTTGGCTAAATGATATACCAGCCGATAGGCTTACAAGAAATCTTTGCTCAATCGCCTGTTTATTTGATAGCAGAAACCTGCAATATGTTCCCTTCGATTTTAAAGATACAGATCTATGTCAAACCGCATGTGTAAATGCTTTTGATCTCATCATAATTGAATACGTACCCGAACATATACTATCAGAATGGGCAAAGAATGGTTTTTTTGAGTCACTGTATTCATTAAAGGGGGGAGAATTTCTCCAATATATTCCCAAAGATTTCATCACAGACGATATACTAGCTCATGCCTGTAAAACAACGTCAGGTATATGCCGCCTTATTCCACCAGACCATCCAAATAGAAATGAATGGTTATTGTCGGCCTTTGAATTTCATCCTGGTGCGATTGAATTCATGCCTGATAAAATGATAACACCTGAGATCAGCCAGGCTGCCTGTGAAAAAGACGGTGCTTATTTCATGCATGTTCCAGACCGGCATAAAACACTTGATTTATGTCGTATAGCGTGTAAGTCAAGTTACGGGGTACTGGATCAACTTCCCTCATGGCTGACAGATGAAGAACGTAGCGAGCTTTATGGCATTGCCACTGAATTTAACGCTTCGGCATTGGCTTTTATCCCTGACATATTCAAAACCTATGATATGTGTAAACAAGCGTGTTTACACCTTAAAAAGGGTTTGATAATTAAATATCTACCTGAGCACCTCAACACAGAAGAGTTGCAAGCGCTTTATAAAATGGCCTGTATTTCTTCTGAAGGTGATGCCTTCCAATATATCCCTGATGACAGGAAAACAGATGAGCTTTACCAACTCGTATTAAATATGTGGACCTCGGCCATTAAAAAAAATTGCATGGCCTACTTTGAAATACCCGGCCGATACAGGACTACAGACCTTTTCAATATTGCCCTGGAAGAACTGACACCAGAATTTATCAATAACCTCACTGAGATTGATAGTGTTTCCAGACTACCTTATATTCCGGTTTCCCTGCAGTTCAAGTTATTAACCAACGCGAAAACAAGCACTGATGACAAATTGCATTTGATTGATTTAATCGAGCACATCAATTATCAACCTCATACTCCATTACCCTCAAGCAGTTGCATCACAACCACATCACCACTGGTGTTTGAAACCAGAAATCAACACCTGAATCATTTGATAATAGCGTCATACAGAAGCATAGGGTTTGAACCTGAAAATATCAGTAGAGGTCATGAAATTGACAATTATGGAAAACTCAAAACGACTGATATACTGCCAACCCATTTTCCGGAAGAATTATCAGCAAGCAATAACCAGCATCAAATAATGGTGGGTGGTCGTACAATCCAAATAACGAGCCAGGACAAAAGCGGGAAAAACATTTATTTTAAATTTCAGCGGAAGGGTGAAAAACTGCAAGAACTGGTTAAAGAAGGCTTTATCTATGAATATATTCAAAACCATCCAGAGATTCAACGGCACTTTAACAGTGAATTACCCACACTCCGGGGATTTATGAAAATTCCCCTAGATTTTCATTTGGAGGCGATCATCAAAAACTTCCCTGACCCAGTGGACATCCATGAGGACAGTGGGCAACGGTTTATTAATGTATTTTCTTACGCAGCACCTCCGGATTATTCAAAATACGCTTACCTCCCCGATTCAGCCACTGACCAACCTTGCAAAAAGCCTGAACAAGGCATACTTGATGCCTGCCATGATGTCGGCTTTCTGGCCAGCATGGGTCTGATTCTCACCAGCATGTTACCTGCTTTCCATGATACCGCCACCGTCCGGCGCTGGGTTGCCCTGCACAATGCTTTCAATGAACGAAACGGAGTGCATCCTGGTACTTTCGGTGCCTGGAATACCGATGCCACTGGGAAACCTGATTTTGGGCACTGTGGCATACGGGATATTGGCGATTATGAGCTTTTTGGCCAGATCAAAAGCATTCTTCAGTACAGAGACACGAATGACTGCACACACACATGTTCAAGTACGCAAAATCTGGCACTGGCTAATGCCATTTGTGAAAATATTCTGGCGGCATTATTAATCCGTTCACGCTTGCGCCAGCAGTTTGAAGATTATCATTACCAAAACCCCGAAGCCGTTGCACAGACGGCACGCTTCATCGAGTCAGTTTGTAATGAGTTCCTCTCAGGATTCAACACTTCAATTTCTTCCGTAAACCCACCAGAAAACTACCTGAAGAAGATGCTTCAAGTCACGGATGCTGATTATCAACAATGGCTACAACGTGCTGCACAAGAGCTGGTTTACTGGACAGGACTACAACCCGGAGAAGAAGGATACGAAAGCTTCAGGCAGAGCTTGTTTAACCATAATGAGTGCTACCTTAATCATATCGAGCAAGGAAAATTGAGTACGGAATTGTATCCTGAGGCCAATAAAACCAAAAAAACCAAAGCATGTTTTTACAACATCAATGGCCGCCTTAATCTCGGTGCACATAATTCGACATTTCCATTAATCACGCTGCTGAACGGCTTGACCCGAGGGGTAACCGCTCAGTTGATGAGAAGCGCAACTCATTCGCGTTGAAATGCTCATACTTGCCCCTATTAAAGGAACTCTCCCTGCTCTACTATTGACTTCATCATCACCAGCGTGAAAAATCAGGGAGCGTTTAATGCTGCTCGTTATTTCTCCAGCCAAAACCCTGGACTACGAAACACCATCCACAACAAAAACATTCACTCAGCCAGACTTTCTTGACCAGTCTGCCCTGCTGATTGAAAAACTCCGTGAATTAAATCCGGCAGCCATTGGCAGCCTCATGAGCATCAGTGATAGACTTTCCCAACTCAATGCTGCCCGCTTCCAGGCATGGTCGATACCATTTAGCCCGGATAACGCCAAGCAGGCCGTACTGGCCTTCAAAGGTGATGTATACACCGGTCTCGACGCAGCAACACTCAATGAACAGCAGCTGTCATTTGCCCAGAAACACCTGCGAATTCTCTCTGGCCTTTATGGCCTGTTACGTCCGCTGGACTTGATGCAGGCTTACCGTCTGGAAATGGGCACGGGATTTCCCAATCAGCGGGGAAAAGACCTTTACCAGTTCTGGGGAAGCAGGATCACAGAGCATCTGAACCAGGAGCTGGCCAGTCAAAAAAACCAGGTACTGCTCAACCTCGCGTCTAATGAATACTACAAGTCTGTGCAGCCAAAGCAGATTAATGGCCAGATTATTACGCCAGTATTTAAAGACTGGAAGAACGGCCAATATAAAATCATCAGTTTCTACGCCAAAAAAGCCAGAGGCCTGATGTGCCGCTACATTATCGACCATAATATTGATCAGCCAAAAAAAATAAAAAGCTTTGACTACGAAGGTTATGCCTTCAATGAGGCCATGTCCTCTGATCAAGAGTGGGTTTTCACCAGGGAAGCTCAGGATTCAATGTCTTCCCGTTAAACTGACGCCAGCTTACGCTTGCTCATGGCGCGTGAAAATATTTCCTGATTACCACTGATCGTACGTCATGAATCAGCT
>NZ_JAHHPO010000938.1 GCF_024606365.1 Endozoicomonas sp. ONNA2 | reverse complement strand
ATGGCTGCAGCCCCTGGTAATCGCGAACATTGTATGGGATCACCAAACAGTTACTACCCCAAAAAGAAAAAGGGCGTAAACTGTTGAATTTACGCCCTTTAATCTGCCTGACTCTGCCTGTGTCGGCCTGAGTCAGATTTGGTGTTTGGTGGAGGCGGCGGGATTTGAACCCGCGTCGTTTGTTTATATATCAGTAAGTTATTAATACAGGCTGTTATAATGCTGTCATTCATGTTTTTGCGCTTTCATGCCTGTATTTTGCTATACGTCACTGGCCCATACGACAGTGGTTGCTAAAATTTTGGTTTTTCTTTAGTCGAATATCAGGCTTTATGTTCGCCTGATTGAAAGCGAAGAGTTGGCAGTACCATTGGCCCATATAAAGACCTGGAGGTTAGCTGGGATACCAGCTCTCTTATAGCGCCAACAACAACCGTCGAGCCATTAACGCTAACAATTGACTCTCTCATTTCAGCCGGGAATGGGGCGAGTAAATGTATAAACGCCTGCCCTTCGACATCTATAGTATATGGTGCTAGTTTGGCTCCATCTTTCTTTTCATTGGCAATTTGGATCCTGACACAAACCATAAAATGGGTTGGATCATCCTCATTTTCATCATAAGCCGTCATTATATCTGTTTTAATTTCTACTCCTTCAAAATCAAACTGAGGAGCCCACAGGCCTTCATCATCATCGGTCGGTTTCCGGGGTTCGATTAAGACCTTTTTAAACAGGAGTTGCTTTACCTGTATTGGAGAGAAGCTAACATCCACTGACATATCACACTCACCCATATGAGAGCTGCTCTTGATCAGCTTCAAAACGAGAAACCTGATCCCTTTCCAAGCGCAAGCAGCTAGTAGTTGTCACACTTTTTGCTGTTGGATTAAAAGCAATAATGTGCGCATCTTTGCTTAAAGAAGCCTGAAAGTGCGAAAAAGAGAAGGATGCTTTTTTGGCTACTTCCCCTTCATTAGCTTTCCGAGCTAGCCATAAAAATGCCTGGGGAATAGATTTTGCGACCTTTAACAATTTGTCCATAGGTTCTGATTGGACAACATCATCCTTTTCATATTTGGAAAAAGCCACGGGGCCTCCTCCGAAGATTTTTGCCGCTTGCACCTGTGTTATGCCAACGCTCTCTCTGAACCTTCTAATTTGCTGCCCAGTCAGTAATCCATCAACCTCCTTTTTGAAGGCAAGCATGGCACGTTTATTTTCTCGGACATGAATTGCATCTGCAGATTCACATCCACAAAAGTTACACTCGGAATAGTAAAAAGGGATTTTCCTAGTATCACCCTTATAGCTCGCTTCTCGAGAACCCGTGTGATCCGACAAACGTCCTTCTTCGCAAATTGGACAAATTTTCTCTGTTGTACTCATCTTATTAACTCCTTGCTATGATGAGAGGTGGCATGAAATGTTTAGAATTACACTGCCGCTCTTGCCGATAGCAAACTTTATATAGTAACTAACAGGCATATTCTTAAAAGCGGCGTCATTCCATTCATCTCGGTTAACGGCATAACCATCACAAGCAGCCCACGTTCGGATACCGCCGTTCGTCTTCAAAATACACCACTGAGAATTTCGGAACTGGCCACTACTTATAGCAAGCTCAACCAACTGCTTAACATCTTCATCATCAAGTAACAGGTCTTGCACGTTTTTAATACATTTCACTGTAGCTAGCGTTACAGGTTGCCCAGACTCAAGAGCCTTCTCTACTTCACATCTCGAATATAGTGGCCCACAGAGTATTTGCCTGTCAGCAATCTCGTCACTTGGGGGACTACCTCCACTGAACAAGCTTACATTTATATTATTTACCATTATGGTAAGTCCCTCAAGCAAATCGATGATATATTTTAGCTATTAAAAGTAAATTTTTAATGATTGTAATAACAGTGACTACTGACTAGCAGGTGAAAAACTGTAACCCATTGAAAATAGTGGATATATATAATCTTGCATGAATATTAAGACTTTAAAGCACTCCCGAGCGTACGCAGCCGTAGATCTGGAATAGACGAATAACTGTTCCTTCCCCGGCTGCAGAAGATGAATACGATCCCGTAAACGGGCTCTCCCTTAAGATCCATTTTGCCACTACACAGCAGCTAAGAAACAGATAAAAAGACAATAGTACTAAGTTAAGAAACCGTATCCCATCCCCAACGCGGGAAAAATGGCATTGGCCTTGCTTAAACATTTGGGATGGTGGTAAGTATTGATACGTATCAATGTTTGCAGAATGCCTATGGTTAATAATCGCGCACCGTCAGCAATCAGGATGTCCTGGCAATAAAACAGAGCCTGCACACTGCCTGAACTTCGGAGCCATTAAGGGAGGTAACACCAATATGATCGGAATCGAGAAATACACACTCAAGGATGGCCAAACCGGTTGGCAGGTGAGTCTTTCTGCAAAAACACAGAATCAGGCGGAAAGCGCAGTGCAAACCCGACGCTTCAGCTGCGCCCGATACGGCGAACAGGCTTTTCAAAAGGCACTGGAATGGTTTGAAAGCAGTTACTACCAGGCGGCTGAAATAAAGATCAAATCCTCCACAGCCAGCAACTGCAGGCTGTAGAAGGCTTAACCGCTTTCCCCCCGCTTGCGCAGGGAAATCAACAAAAACAGGTTCACCCAGTGATGGGCCTTCCCGCTAACCCCCGCTTGCGCAGGGAAAACAGCAAAAACAGGCTCACCCAGAGACGGGGCCTCCCGCTAACCCCCGCTTTCGCAGGGAATGGCATAATAATAACTCATTGATGGATAAAGGCTATTTTTCAGAAAGTATTTTTACGCCACCGCCGTCTGTGGATTAAAAGCACCAAAATCCAACCCATACTTCCCGGGATCAACAAAAGCCTCCTGCGCCTTCTCAAGCGCATCCTGAAGCGTAGAAAGCCCATTCTCAGGAATAATCTCAAAATCCAGCAGCCCAACCTTAACCCGGCCAAGGGTTATGGGATCTTCCAGATCATCACTCCAGGTTTTCACCTCCCAGTCCAGGGCAAACTCACCTTTACCGTCCGCAGCATGAGCACCCACATAAGGCCGTTTGCTGATCTGTTTCAGCGCATACAAGACAAAGCCAAGGTCAAGATCATTAGCCCGGGTGATATCAATGCCGCTTTTCATCACCGTGCCAGGGCAGATGGCTTCATAGCCTTCCACCGGTCTTACCAGGGTTTCTGTGGGTCCTTCTTTTTCTGACTTAATGCCCGACTTGATCTCTTCAAGTCTGTTGAGTTGGTCACCAAGCTTTTTCTTCTCAGCAGACGAGGCGGTTGCATAGCGCTTTTTCACCTGCTTGATTTCTTCCTCTATCTCACGAACCTTGCGGGCAATCTCGCCGTCTTCATTGATGATGCGCTTGAGCTTATCCACATCGTCATCCGAGAGCAGGTCCACCAGTTCCTCATTCCGTTTGTGGGGCATCGCCCGCATTTTGCTGTGCAGATAGTAAACCTGCTGGTCAGAATCTACCGGAATCCAGTCGTTTACCCCCAGGCTTCCGGCATGTTTCCAGAACCCGCCCAGGCTGATCAACGGGTTTACCGAGCGCAGGCCACCTTCCCGTTCCACAATGCCAGCCATCGATACCGAACTCAGATCCTTAGCCATCTCACCAATGGCCACGCCCTGAATTAACATAAAGTGGTCTTGTAATGGCAGTTGCCCACCGGCGGCCTTGCAGGCCCCCTTCAGCAATGCTTCACGAATTCGATGGCGCAGCTGAGTGCCCGGAAAGAACACTGGCGAACGATCCAGCTTGGCCCCCAGCCTGGGTAACCGTTGCAGGTCTTTGGTGCCGGTGGGTGAGGCAAAGTTATCGTCTGGCCGGTTTACTGCCAGTCCTGAGATCGCAGTTGTATAGCCGCGAAAGTAAATGGAACGGCGCTTTGCTGAAAGGTTTACCATGTTAATACCTTAATTGATCGCTGCCCGCTTCCCGAAAAAGATAAGACGCATGCTTTTACGGGAAGCGGGAGGCGGGCAGCGGGAAGCGTATATTTAAATCACTACCCGCCGAACCTTCTCAACCGCCACCGCATCAACCGTCGAAAACCGATGATGGGTTTTCCAGTAAGGCGCACGCACCGGCAAGGGCTCGGAGGCCAATGCACCCAAACCACCCATGGCAGATGCTCCCAAAGAACCATCCTGAGCTGCTCGCAAAAAAGAACACGGCAAATTCCTCGCCACCTGCCCATGGGCATCAATAAACGAAAAATCCTGCCCGATCTCCTTTATGGTCATCTGCTTAACCGTCCCCGAACCGGAATTGGCATTCACCCCGATACGGGCACAATAAAACTGCACCAGCCGTTCAATACGGGCGATATCACCCACACCATGAAACACCAGGTAAGGCGAATAGTAAGCCTGGAATTTATTCAGCCTCTGTCTTTCCGGCCCGCCTTTGATATAAACATTCCGATACCGCTCCGCCCTGGCAGGGGTTCTCATCCAGGTCGGTTGCAGGGTCTCGTCCCGCAGGTCATCACCATGGCGCATATTGCCCACATAATGTCGGGTGCAGGCGACAATGGACTGCTGCGCCATCACCCCAAACGCCAGGGCACTGGCGTGATAAATGCCGTAATCCTGATTAAACAACAGCAAATCATCCAGCATCGACAGCGCCTTTTCGGTACAACCGGTATGGCGAAAGCAGACATTGGATAAAAGACCATCCATGTGTATAGCGCTGTCCCGGAGGGTGATATTGGAACCGAGTTCAAAGGTCAGCTCAAAGGGTTTCATCATAGCCATGCCAGTACCTCCCGTGGTTTTGCCACTGCTGGCCGGGTGATCATGCCATCGGCACCGAACAAGCGGGCATTTTGATATTCACTGGCAAACCGTTCCGGGATCACGCCCTTCAGTCGGTGCTGCCGGTCCGGCCCAATCCTCGGGTCCGCCACCCAGGCGGTAATGCGATCGTTATTGGCGCGAATGCCACGGCCAATCAAGCCCTGCTGGAATTTACGCAGGGCACGGTCACGAATCCGGCCATACAGGGTTTTCAGCGCATCGTCCCGACCTCGCCCCTGTTCAAGATAACGGGCCACAAAGGTATTTTCCGTCACCTCGTTGGGCGGCTGGAGAGGGATCCGCGTGACCATAATATTTTTTAACAACTGTCGTCCATTCTTCTGCCGGATGCTGACCCCTTCCCAGGCAGATGGGGTAACAATGGCCTGAATCGCTCCGCCTTGCAGCTGCTCAATCAGGTTATCCAACCGGGTGCCTTTATTATGAAAAGCAAGGGCCGACTGATCCACCAGGCGATCCTGCAACTCCTTCACTTCATTG
>NZ_JAHHPO010000937.1 GCF_024606365.1 Endozoicomonas sp. ONNA2 | reverse complement strand
TTGGGAGGTTCCAGCCAAGCTCCAAACTGTGTAATTGCTGTGGCTATAAAATGGATACCATGCCGTTATCCCTCCGTGAGTGGAAATGCCCAAGTTGCCATTCAGTGAGTGACCGGGACACGAACGCCGCACGGAATATAAGAGATATGGGTTTAGCTGATTCACTGGGACACAGTGATTGTATAAAGAGTTCCACTGTAGGGAGTCCTGTCAGCGCAGGTTCTACCAGCGAAAGGTGTTGAGTATTCTCAGCATGGGTCGCAAGAAGCCCCCACCATAGCCGCTTGGCGGTGGGGCGGCCATCCGCTTGGTGGTGGGAGTATGTCATTGAGCTGTTATCACTTGTAGCAGATGCTCAATTTTCTGGAGAAGGTAGCATCGTCATTACTTGTTCAATGCTTTTAACCAATTCAGGAACCAAGTGATGAAATATCTCTGCATGTGTGTTTGCTGATGTCTTCAGGATAGCATTTAACATTGTGTTACATAGCATATCTCTTTCATCCTGAGTAAAAGAAAATGATGGCTTTTTATCGTCACTCATAAGGTCAACTGTTCTGGTAATAATATCGTTGATACCATTGAGCAGTTCCTGTGTATCTGCATCCTTTGGATTTCCCTGTTGCTCTAATACTTGACTTAACTGATTTATTTTTTCAGGTATATCTGAAGTGGTCTTCTTTCGATCTTTGCCCTTATTGAGACCGTTTGGGCTTGGTATGTTTTGCATAATGCTAACACTCGCGTTCATGGGATGGAAAAACTGCCCATCTTTTATATTCCTGTTTTTTAGAAATACTTATTCCAAGATAACTACTTTGGAAAGTAAATGGGTCTGTTCGTTGACTAAATGAATAATTAATTAGTCATCAATGGTAACTGGTACTGAATCAATACCAGTATTATGACTTTGTTCACGCAGCTGAGGTTACCGTCATTTCATCATTATCGATTGTTAATCCTGTAGAGTAGTAATGATTATTTGAATGATGATTATTTTAGAACATTTAAAATAGTACTGGTTTTATTGATGGTTAAAATACATTTTTTTCATATAGGTAAAATATTTTATAGCCTGTGAATGCAGAAAGTATCAGCTCCATTCAACAAACACCTCTGCTCCACATCAGGAGTGAGCGAGAGGTATAATTAGCATCACCGGATATAAGCGATCTTTAGTGCTTTTTGAGGATCGTCTCTGACACTCCCCGCCCTGGCGGGGAGTGTCAGCCTGCTACCCGACTTTATCTACTCAGAATTATTCATAACTATTGTCGTTTACGTTAATAAAGAACATCTTTTGACCCGATTATGCACGAGCGGCCCCTCACGATGCCTTGCGTTTGCGCATGGGTGTCACGGATGCAGGGTCTGGCACCACAGGCGGTGAGAGAGGTTCCACACTGATGCCAAAGATTTTACTTATGACATGATCACTCATCCCATCGGTAGTGAGTATCTCAAGCAAAGGATTCAGTATTGTGGAGGTAATGGCCTGGGCAAAACCTGTTTTAAGCTCCTGCCACTGCTGCTGTATTGTTGATATTTCGTTTTTCCCTGACAATTCCCTGCAGGCAGCTGTTTCAGCATCGTTTTCGTCGGCGTA
>NZ_JAHHPO010000936.1 GCF_024606365.1 Endozoicomonas sp. ONNA2 | reverse complement strand
AGAAACGTTCTTGAGCGATCAAGAACCCTCGCCCGATAGGGCGGGGAGTGTCAGGGTACTTCTTTCCTCTCAGTTGACATTTCCGAATTCTTCCCCCGGAGTATCCCATGACCGCTATCAAGGAAATCAAGGCTCGCGAAGTCCTCGATTCTCGTGGCAATCCCACTGTTGAAGCTGACGTGATTCTTGAGTCTGGTGCCTTTGGTACTGCCTGTGCTCCCAGCGGCGCTTCCACCGGTTCCCGCGAAGCCCTGGAGCTGCGTGATGGTGACAAGTCCCGCTACCTGGGCAAGGGCGTGCTGAAAGCCGTTGCCAATGTTAACGGTCCTATCCGTGAAGCACTGCTTGGTTTTGACGCCAATGACCAGCGTGGCCTGGATCATAAGATGATCGACCTGGACGGCACTGATAACAAAGCCAAGCTGGGTGCCAATGCTATTTTGGCAGTGTCTCTGGCGGCTGCCAAAGCCGCCGCTGCTGACAAGGGCATGCCTTTGTACGCGCACATTGCCGAGCTGAACGGTACCCCTGGTCAGTTCACCATGCCGGTGCCCATGATGAATATCCTGAACGGCGGTGAGCACGCTGACAACAATGTCGATATCCAGGAATTCATGATCCAGCCAGTGGGCGCCAAAAACTTCGCTGAAGCCCTGCGCATGGGGGCTGAGGTATTCCACGCCCTGAAGAAAGTGCTGTCCGACAAGGGCCTGAACACTGCCGTGGGCGACGAAGGTGGTTTTGCTCCAAACCTGGCCTCCAATGCCGACGCTCTGGCGGTAATCAAAGAAGCGGTTGTTGCGGCCGGTTATACGCTGGGCAGTGACATCACTCTGGCTATGGACTGTGCGGCTTCGGAGTTCTTCGAAGATGGCAAGTACCACTTGAAAGGCGAAGGCAAAGTCTTCACTGCCAGGGAGTTCTCGGACTATCTGAAAGGTCTGACCGAAAAATACCCGATCATCTCCATTGAAGATGGTCTCGACGAGTCTGACTGGGACGGCTTCAAGTACCAGACTGAACTGCTGGGTGACAAGATCCAGATCGTTGGTGATGACCTGTTCGTAACCAATACAAAGATCCTTAAAGAAGGTATCGATAAGGGCATTGCTAACTCTATCCTGATCAAGTTCAACCAGATCGGTTCCTTGAGCGAAACCCTGGATGCGATCAAAATGGCCAAAGAAGCGGGTTACACTGCTGTTATCTCTCACCGCTCCGGTGAAACCGAAGACGCCACCATTGCGGATTTGGCGGTGGGTACCTGCGCTGGCCAGATCAAGACCGGTTCCCTGTGTCGTTCTGATCGTGTGGCCAAGTACAACCAGTTGCTCCGTATTGAAGAGCAGCTGAAAGGCAAGGCGCCTTACCGTGGTATTGCTGAATTCAAGCGTGCATGATTAGCAGTCACTGCTTATTGACAGGGGAGGCTTAAGCCTCCCTTTTTGTTTGCCCGGTAAATCGGGCGAATCGCCTAACCAGGAGGCTTTCCGGGAATAGCGGGGCTATTTGAGGAAGAAGCAGGAATACTTTATCGCTATCGCACGACTGCATGGATGCAGGAACTGTTGCCACGCAGGGCAATTAATTTTCGGACAGCCTCTTGGGGGAAAGTTGTCGGTCGTCCTTTACCAGTGAACTTTTGGAGCCGTCTTTCGTGTTTCAGGGAGATGGCAGTTAATCTGTATCGCACAGGACAGGTGGCGATAAATCCGGCCTGTACAGGTGCCAGACCTGCACCAGTTGCCACTCGTTGCTAATGCTCATTAAACAGCCACTGGTGGCACTGAATGTTACCGCGTCGAGCTTGTATTGATGGCGTATGGTTGCTTTGGGTATCCAGCTGCCTTCTGTAATGTAGCCATAGATAAAGGTGGCATAATCATTTGCGGCATTGATGATTACATGGGAGCCATCATGGTTGAAGTTGGCTGTATGAACCCCGCCCTGTGGGGCAAAATTAGCGCTGGTTTTCCAGTTATTACTGGTCGTACGGGTGTGGATCATGGCGTTGTGACCAGGTATAGGTTCTGCCTCCGCGTTTTTGGAGACTGTCAGGATATGGTGGTCATCAGCGCTGAAGGCGGCTGAGTAGATCGGTTTATCATGGACAATAACCTGTTGTTGTGACCACCGCCTGGCGTTGGCATTATACCGGTAAATTTTTGCCGTCTTATCGTCGCTGGCTGTTGCCAGATAGTGACAATAGGGACTAAAAGTGGCACAGAAGACAGGCCCTTTATGGTTTATGGTGGTTTTTATCTGCCAATTGTCGGTGTTATCATAACTCAGGATTATGGCTGTATGATCAGAGCTGGCCGTTGCTACATGACGATCGTCGCTGCTGAGTGCGACATGGTTGATAAATTGGGAGTGGGTGATAACTTTTTTGTTTGTCCAGCCGGTATCAGTTTTACTGCTGAATATCGTGACGATTTGATTGCAATGGTGATTGTCGACGCCGCTAAGGGTCAATATATGTTTGGCATCAAGACTGAATACTGCGCAACTGACCAAACCATCATGCTCCAGGGTGGCTTGTTCCTGCCATTTGCCATTGAGGTCGCGGCCATGGATTCTCGCCGTGCAATCGTCACTGGTGGTGACTATCAAGCTGCTGTCAGGGCTGAAGTTTGCTGACCGAATATCCTCTTCTTGAATAATCGTCCCTGTTGCTGCCCAGCTGCCTACCTTATCCATGCTACAGACTATGGCCTTGCAACCACAGGCCGTCACTGCCTGATGTCCGTCGGAATTGAACGTCGCCGACCTGACAAATAAACCAGGACGAAGGGTGAGTCTTTCTGTCCAGCTGCCGTCGGCATTAGAGCCGGTGATTTTCGTGGTCGTGTTCGTGCGGCTCAGTATATGCTGGTTGTCAGCGCTGAAGGTAAAATCATTGACGAACGGCTCTATATGGTCAATGGCAATCTCTATGGGTCTTGTGGCTTTTACTGCCTGATCATAACTTGCAGGACCACAGCGAGTGCGAGCGTTGGTCACCAGGTAGCGGGCATCGTTGCTGAGCCTGGTTGACATGGAAGTATAAGGGGTGAAATTGATGGATGTTGCCAATTCCGGATGGAAAGCACGACAGTTAGCCATTAACCGGCCCACTGTGTAAAACAGGATTTGTGGGAAATATTTCCCTTTTCGTGGTTCCCTTGCCGACAGACCGTCGTCTGTTATCTCCCCGGCGCAATAGCCATAAATATGGCTGATCAGCGTTTCATTCCCGGTAAACTGCCCCAGCCAGGCTTTCAGTTCATGGTTACTGATGTTATTGGCAATCTGTGCAAAATCATGCTGTTTTTTTGTAGAGAACTGTTTAAACCAGGTTCTGGCGAGCAGATGCTCGCTGCGGATGGTACTGCACAAAGTCGCACAGGTCTGTGCTACGGCCTTGATATCCCGGTACTTTAAAAAACCCAGTATGTGCCCTAAGTGTTCGCTTGGCAGATCAAGTAATAGCATCGGCCTTTGGTCAGAAATGACGGCGATACTGTTGCTGATACTGGTTATGGGGGTGGTAACAGGAATCGGGATGGTATAACAGCTGTTACTGCCAATAGGCTTGTCAGAGTGCATATTCATAAATCATTATTGCCTGGCTGCCGCCATGTGCCGGAAGCTAACCATAGTCGACAATTTCGATGCACGCATAATTAATGACTCTGATGCACGCAATGTCACCATTGGGTAGGCGGTGATCGCAATGATCATCAATGGCTGCGCTTTACACGGCAGGGTCTGGATATGTTTTTTTTGCGAACATTCAGACCGATTTCGGACTTTCGTGTTCAGGTGGCACTAAATCGGGCCTGTACAAGTGCCAGATCTGTACCAGTTGAGGGTTGTTGTTAAAGGTGAATAAGTCGTCGCTAATGCACATTAAATAGTCGCTGGTGGGACTGAATGTTGCCGAGTTCAGCTTGTATTGATGGTGCAGGTTCAGTTTGGGTAACCAGCGGCCTTCTGCCGTGTAGCCATAGATCAGGGCGACACGATCATTTCTGGCATTGATGACTATATGGGAGCCATCATGGTTGAATCGTGCTTGATGAACCCCGCCCTCTGGCGCAAAATCAGCACTTGGTATCCAATTGTCACTGGTCGTACGAGTGTGGATCATGGCAATGTGACCAGGTATGGATTTTTCTTGTCGGTTTGCGGAGACTGTCAGGATGTGTTCGCTATCAGGACTGAAGGTGGCCGAGGTGATCGGTTGATTGTGGACAATAACCTTTAGTTGTGCCCAACGCCGGGTGCCGGCATTATACCGGTAAATTTTTGCTGTCTTATCCTCACTGGCCGTCACTAAATAATGACAATAGGGACCAAAATAGGCAGACAAAACAGAATCGCTATGGTTTATGGTGGTACTTACTTGCCAGTTGTCGTGGGTATCATCACAACTCAGAATTACGGCTGTATGATCAGAGCTGGCCGTCACTGCATGACGGTTATCGATGCTGAATGCGACCTGGTTGATGCCCCCGAGGTGGGTAATAACTTTTTTGTTGTTCCAGCCGGTATCAATGTTAGCGCTGAAAATCGTTACAATCTGATCGCAATGGCGATCGTCGATATCACTGATGGTCATTATATTTTTGCCATCAGGGCTGAATCCAGCGTGCCTGACCTTGCCATCATGCTCCAGGGTTATCTGCTCCAGCGATTGGCCGTTGAGACTGTGAATTCTCGCCGTGTGATCGTTACTGGCGGTGACTATCAAACTGCTGTCAGGGTTGAATTGTGCTGACCAAATATCCTTTTCTTGAATAATCGTACCTGTTACTGCCCAGCCGCCAGACTTGTCCATGGAACAGACTATGGCCTTGCAATCACAGGCCACCACTGCCTGGCGGCTGTCGGGATTGAAAGTCGCCGACCTGACAGATCTTTCAGCATGAATGGTGAGTTTTTTTGTCCAACTGCCGTCGGCATTACAGCTGGTGACTGTTGCGGTCTTTTCTGTGCGACTCAGTATATGCTGGTTGTCATTACTGAAGGTAATCTCATTAATAAACCACTCTTTATGGGGAATAGTAATCCCGGCGGGCCTTTTGGTGTTTTCTCTTCTTTCATGAATTCCTGTACCACTGAGGAGAGTGTAAAGGTTGGTCGCCAGGTAGCGGCCATCGTGGCTGAGCCTGGTAGAACAAGAACTAAAATGTCGGCAACTGATCGATGTTACCAATTGAGGGTAGAAAGCAGGGCAGTTAGCCATTAATCGGCCCATGGTGTAAAACAGGATTTGTGGAAAATATTTCCCTTGTTGTGGTTCCCGTTCTGACAGGCCATCGTCTGTTATTTCCCCGGCTGAATGGCCACAAGTATGGCTGATCAGCGTTTTATTCCGGGTAAAATGCTCCAGCCAGGCTTTCAATTCATGGTGACTGATGTTGTTGGCAATCTGGACAAAATGCTGCTGTTTTTTTTCAGAGAACTGCTTAAACCAGGATCTGGCGAGCAGATGCTCAGTGCGGATTATACTGTACAAGGACGAGCAGGTCTGTGCAGCGGCCTTGATATCCCGGTAGTCTAAAAAACCCAGCATGTGCCCCAGGGGTTGTGGTGGCAGATCCAGCAATAGCATACGCTTTTGGCCAGAAAGGACGGCGATACTTTTGCCAGTACTATTTGCCACAGTCAAAGGGATGGTAGCAACCGGGACAATATAGCTGTTGGTACTGCCAATCGGCTTGTCAGAGGGCATATTCAGAACTCTTTGGTCTCAGGCTAACGGGCAAAATGTGGCGTTGATGTCAGATTGAACTCAACAGGTGATGAATTGTTTATCAGACGTTGGTTGTCTATATCTCTTTTTACAACCCTGACCCGGATATTTTCCGGAAATCTGATTTCAGAGAATTCAGATATCGGGCAGCACCAACAGGCTGCCGATTCAATACCAGTTTTCGATACCATTTTTTTTAAAACCACTTTTTTAATACCACTTAAAGTACCTTAATCATCCTGACCCGGTTGCCGCCATGTGCCGAGACTTAAATTAGCTGAATATTTCGATGCATGCACAACCAATCAGTTGCACGTGATTACCATGTCGGGGCGGAGAAAGGCAGCTATAAGTAGTTGGCCAAATGGAATCGTATATTTCTGGTTAAGTGGACAGTTACTATGCAAGGCGCAACGTAGGGAGCATAGCCTTAGCTATGT
>NZ_JAHHPO010000935.1 GCF_024606365.1 Endozoicomonas sp. ONNA2 | reverse complement strand
TTTTCGGGAAGCGGGCGGCGGGTAGCGTCTATAGAAATGTCGAAGTTATTTCAGGACAGCTCCTTAAAGCTTGCGGATGGCAAGGCTTTCACTCTCAAGTCAGTGCCTTGGGTCAGACCCAGGTCTCCCCGGCGATGGCCTCTGCATAGGTAGGGGGCTCCCGGGTTGCCTGATAGTAGTCAGGTAACGTCGTTGCCTGTTGATAGTCAGGTAACGCCGTTGCCTGTAGATAGTCAGGTAACGCCATTGCTTGCTGGAAGTCAGATAACTCAATCTGTTCGGGCGGGTGGTGATGTCTGAAATAACACGGATGTCTCAAGGCCATTTGTATAAGCTGACAGGTTGAAGCTTCAGGGTTGGTAGCCCGAAAAGCCTTGACGCTTTTATAGACTGCATTCATTAAGGAAACAGCAATTATGGATGCGCATCCTATCCCAACAACTGCCCCGAAATAGATACCCCCTTGGGAGTATTTGGACACTGATGATGTGCATCCAGTTATGTTTTCGTTCGAAGGATGACTTGCTTCATCCGACCCATCGCCGCAGTGGTCAATACCGTCGCACAGCCAATCTGAGCGGACACATATTCTGCGGTTCTCGCACAGAAAATCACTCTCATTTTCACATTTGGATCTTGGTGGACAAGAGTAGGCGCTTTCGTCATATCCATTTTTACAATCGCGCCTGCCGTCACACATTGCTTCTTCTGGAATGCACTGCGGCACATGCTGACCGCACGACCGAGGATATTTATCGGAGCATGCATAACCCGAGACCAGCGTCGGCAATGCCAGCAGAACCACCAGGCTCTCTTTTAATCCCGGACAGACGAGACCAACTTCCGGTGAATCCATTACTTGCTGAAAGGCAAAACCCGCCACACTGCGCATCAGGCTGTTGCCCACTTGCACGGCACCTTTCGCGAACTGGCAGACCCGGTAATCGGACAGGGTGGATCCCGTGGCCCTGTTGCCCGGATATATTAATGGACTGGCAGGTACCGTTGAGATGCTTGTGCCATTGGCGGTTATGCCCTTGTAACGACTGCGACAAACAGTATCACAGGCAATGGTCTGTGGGGGGAATGATGGCAGCTGACTGGAAATGGGTTGCATGGCTATCAGGACCTTTTTGGGGTGGGATTCAGTATGCCCTTTTGACCATCAGATAACAGTTAGGTTCACATCGATCCGGGATTGGTTCGGGAATAACTTCGACATTTCTGCAGACGCTACCCGCTACCCGCCGCCCGCTGCCCGCAAAAGCTCCAGGAGGCTGTCCGAGAATAGACTGCCCTGCGCGGCAACTGCTCCTGCGTTG
>NZ_JAHHPO010000934.1 GCF_024606365.1 Endozoicomonas sp. ONNA2 | reverse complement strand
TGGGATTCCTCCTGCGAGACGCTCATGCCCGAGCGCGGTTTTCCCCTTGCCAGTAACAGGAAAAACCTTATTCGACAATCTGTTCTACTTCTAATTTCCAAGAAGGGGAAAATATGTTTCTTTTACCCTTCGCGGCAAGGTTTCATGCTGTACTGATTCCGTTTGACACTATTGAAAAAAATCGTTTAATCTCTTTTGGAGTTCCCTGCTGCGATCACTGTGAGTGATCAGCCATTCCCTGAGTTTCCCAATCACCGCCTGACTACCCTGCTGGTTGCCAGCCGATGATTGCTGAAGGGGCAGACGCGCATCATTACCCTTTTCACCCATTGCATGGTCCGATGTATTGCTGTGCTGTCTGGAAACCTGATTCTGGCAAAAATTAATTAACTCGAGAAGACACCTGGCATTTCGGTCCCGGAAGGGCTCCGCCTTGTTATGGAAGAATGTTTTTGGCAGTAAATGTCTATTATCTGTCTCCAGGGCCAGGTCCTGCATGACTTTCTCCAGAGGATCCGGGAGCAAATTCCGCAAGGTTTTCGTTTGACCCAATACCTCCACTAAACCGGACAGATCGATAGAGTATTCACGGCTATAGGCATCAAGTTGGGGTCTGTATAGTTTCGAGATAGTAGTGCCGGGAATATCTTCGTAATGCAATGTGGAAAACTTCAGGTTGCCAGTAACAGGATGCGGGGAATCCATATCAGCCTGCAAGCCAGACCGGTTATTTTGCACAAATTTATTTATTGCTGTTTTTGCGTCATTCCTGTGTGAATGGCCAGCCGCGGTTAACAAATTTTGAAAAAAGGTTTTTCTGACCAACGCAGGCAGCTTTTCACCGTCCGTTAAAGCCGCCGCTGAGCTGGCCTTATCGCCTGATGGCTTTTGCATTGACGCCTGATGTTGCGGGTTGAACTTTTGTTCGAGGAGATACATACAGGTTACGACGGTCAATTGGCTGAGTGAGGAGTATGATCCTGAGTCCTGAAGGATATAATACTCGTCGTTGAAAAATGTCCATACTGTTCTCGCTAGCTGCAGGAAATTTTTGCTACTGTTTTTTTCCTGTGACTCAGGGTTAAGAACCTGGAATGCCATCGAATTGAATGGGCTTTTCAGTGGCCATGTTCCTCTGAAATGGCTTAATGTTTCTGCCAGTTCTGTAAAGTCAGTCTTGTAAGCCTGTTCCAGCCTGAACAGGCAATACTCCAGGGACTCAGGGATTTCAGTGCCTGAGACCGGACCCGAGGCTAACGGAGAATACGGGGGAGGAGCACAGGGATAAACCTGGCGCTGCGGAGCGTGCAACGAATACGGGGGCGGTGGGGGCAAATTGGCGGCGCCGACACCGACGTTGACGCTGTGCCCGGCAAATCCGGCGCCGACAGGGTGACCTTCAGGCACTGGCTGTTGTGGGTTCAGATCAGGGGCTTGCAGG
>NZ_JAHHPO010000933.1 GCF_024606365.1 Endozoicomonas sp. ONNA2 | reverse complement strand
GAACCACTATTCACTAAAAATTTCCGACTTTTTATCCTCAATTTTCTGCCATCCTTGCTATGGGCGCTATTCTCGGACAGCCTTCTGGCTTCACCGGGAACAGCGCTATGTCTCAGGGCGCCATTCTCGAACAGCCCCCCCCTGTGCTGCAAAGAAACGCTTATACTGGCGAAAAGAAGTGATCATTGGCTGTATCACCGCAGGTGATCGTAATTGGCATTTTTTACGTATAATCATCTATGTATAAATACATCAAAGAATTATGGTATATCTTCGGCTCGTTGAAACCTCCATGGAATTGAAACCTGATCAGGTAACGCATCAGCAGGATTTCAGGCACGTCCTTGTTGATCTGGCGAAAAGTCGCGATAAAAAGCTGTTTATGCAGGTCTATGACTATTTCACTCCGCGGCTGAAAAGCTTTCTGGTCAGAAAAGGGGCGAATGAAGAACTGGCTGAAGAGCTGGTCCAGGAAACCCTGTTGTCGGTATGGCGAAAGACTGCCAGCTACGATCCTGCCAAAGCGACAGCGTCCACATGGATTTTTCGTATCGCCAGAAATCTATGGATTGATCGGCTTCGTAAAGACAAGCCTGATATGCTCTCCCCGCTGAACAATTTTCCCGAGGCAGGTTACACACCCAGTTTGGCGGTCTGTGATTCAGAGCGTTTAAAAGATGCATTGGGTGCCCTGCCTCAGCAACAGGCTCAATTGGTTTATAAAGTGTATTACGAAGGAAAATCCCATCGAGAAATCGCCGAAGATATGGACATGCCCATTGGCAGTGTCAAGTCTGGCCTCAGACTGGCATTTGATAAATTGCGGGTTCGCATTGGAGGTGAGTCATGAACTGCAATCACCACCCCGATGACAGCACCCTGCTTAGTTACGGTGCCTGCAGTTTGCCGGATGCTCTGGCCATAGTTGTTGCCTGTCATCTGGCGGTATGTGACCACTGTCATGGCAAGGTTGCAGACGCTGAACTGATTGGCCATGGGCTGATGGAGCAAGAACCCATGGAACCAATGTCCAAAAAAGCCCGGGATTCGATGTTAGCCCTGTTGGACAAGTCGGTTGACGAGGTATATTCCGAAACTCAGAAAATACCCCATGATCAAGCCGACGGTGATATTCCGGAGCCTCTGCGCCCAATCTCTGGCCAGTGGTTCAGCGATCTCCACTGGCGCACCATGGCACCGGGCATGAAGCAATTTATCCTGCCCGCCTCTCGGGGCAAGCTGCGACTGCTGAAAATTGCTCCGGGTACCTTCATGCCATCCCACGGCCACAGTGGCTCTGAGCTGACCCTGGTGCTCAAGGGGTCATACAGCGACGAGCTGGGGCGTTTCTCTGTCGGCGATGTGGCGGATGTTGACCCGGATATTACCCATCAGCCGGTTGCCGATACTCATGAAGGCTGTATCTGCCTGATTGCCACGGATGGTCCTCTGCGTTTCAAAGGCCTGGTTCCACGGCTGCTGCAACCATTTTTTCAGCTTTAAATACTGCAAGTCAGGTCTTTGGCAAATTTTTTTGCTATGACCTGAACTTTTTCCCGGGTGATGCTGTCAAAATGTCTTTGAGTGCAATTTCCAGAGAGATTCTTTCATGACGCTTACCGCCCTTATCGTAGTTGCCGTGGCCTCACTATTGTCGTTCGTATTGGCGTGGTTCGTCTGTCGGCAGGCTCAGCACAACATGCGATCACAAATGGAGCGGGAAGCCGATGCCCGGCATCTGCAGATTGCCCAGCTGACAGAACAGAAAGTCGATCTGCAGGACGAACTGGCAGAGCAAAGTGCGGTCATGCAGGAACAGCTGGACTCAGGTAAAGCCCTTCTGCACAAGGAGACCTTACGTCTTAACGAATTGGTCAATCAGCATCAGGTCAAGGTCGGCCGACTGGAGGCCATGCTGATTTCAGAGCGCAAGCGTGAAGCAGATAAAAACAGGGACCTTCAGAATCGGGCGAAAGAACTGGCTGTCGAGCGCTCTGGCCGAAGTAAGGCTGAGCAGCGGGTAAAGGAGCTGGAAACCCGTCTCGAAGAACAACAGGTGCAGAGCCAAAAAGCCCTGATGCAACTTCAGGAAAACAAGGAAGCCCTGAAACAGGAGTTCAAACACCTGGCCCACGAAATCTTTGAAGCCAGGGGGAAAGTACTCTCTGATCAGCACCAGGAGCAGCTGCATTCACTGCTGGCACCGTTCAGGGAGCAGCTGGGTGAATTCCGTAACAAGGTTGAACAGGCTCACCTTGAAGACAATGCCAGCCGTGCAGCCTTGAAGCAGCAGCTGGAAACCATGCATCAGCTTAACCGCAAGATGACCGACGATGCCGAGAACCTGGCCAAGGCGTTGAAGGGGGACAAGAAACTCCAGGGCAGCTGGGGTGAAATGCAAGTTGAGACCATTCTTGACAGCAGTGGCCTGATTAAAGGACAGGAATATCAACGGGAACCCAATTTCAGGGATGAAGATGGCCAGAACAAACGGCCCGACTTTATTGTTCACCTGCCTGAGGGCAAACACCTGATTATCGACTCCAAGGTATCACTGGTGGACTACATGGCGTTTGTCAGTGCTGAGACCGATGCTGACCGCGATGCCGCCATGGCCCGCCATATCCAGAACATTCGCAACCACATCAACAGCCTGTACCAGAAAGACTATCCCGGCCTGCCGGAAATCAAGGCTCCTGATTTTGTCTTTATGTTCATGCCCATAGAGCCGGCCTTTATTTCAGCATTCCAGTATGACCAGAAGTTGTTCAATGAAGCATTTGAAAAACGCATCGTGGTTGTCACACCCACTACCCTGCTGGCGACCCTGCGCACCGTTGCCAACCTGTGGACCATTGAACGGCAAAATGCCAACACCCGCAAGCTTGCTGACAAAGGCCGCCAGGTGTACGACAAACTTCGGATTTTTGTCGAGAAGATGGAGAAACTGGATATTCAGCTGGGTAACGCTCGTACCACTTACGACGATGCCATGGGCACACTGAAGCACGGTCGTGGAAACCTGATTGCCCAGGCGGATCAGTTTTTGACGCTGGGGGTTCGGGTTAAAAAGGAGTTGCCTGCCAAGACCCTGGAAACAGCAGACCTTGAGCCGCTAGAGGCAGAAGAGTTATTAGCGCTTGAGGCGCAGAGGCAGCCAACCGTTGCGAAGGTTGATGAAAAGACAGCCTGTCAGGAGGCCATGCCCGCTGCGCAAGAGTCGGTAGCTGAGACCGCAGGGGCCTCCACTTTTGCCGACGAACAACCGAACGAACCAGCGCAAGCCGACGAAGAGCCGGTAGCCCAGCCAGTTGTGAATAACCCGGGCGCAGATCAGGCGGAAAGTTATCCGCAGCCCGAAACTGATGTAGCTGCTGAACAGACTTCTGACAATTCAGAGCTGCCTGTTGACCATCACCAAAACCATAATTCAAATGATCTTGCTTCACTGGAGACAAGGCCTGGCCCGGAATTTGCCCGAGTCACGGACAGCTTGTACCAGAATGATCTTTCAGATGAAGGTGAACTCCCGACTACACCGGACTTTTCTGTGTTGGAGTCCAAACTGTCAGAACTGGGCCTTGATCTGCCTTTGTCTGAAGGACAACTGCCTTCGCCTGAAGGGGAGCTGCCTTCCCTTGAAGCAGAGCTGGCAAGGCTGGAGCAGGAGCATCCTGAATATTCATGGTCAGACTACGAGCAGCAGTACCGGTCAGAAGATTTACCTTAAGGAATTGGCCCGAAATAATTCCACATTTCTGAGCCTGTCGAAGTCCGGCCTCCATTATCGTGCCAGTCATCCTTCGACTCCGCTCAGGATGAACGGAGACCGAGTTTAAAATGTCGGAATTACTTAAGGACTATTCCTCAGTAACAATCCCGTTGCGGAAGAATGTCAATGATTAAACAGCGCCTGATGGTGGTTGTTCAGTGTTATCATAGTTTTTAGATGCACGGCTTTACCCTCTTTTGATTTCGCTGATGCACTGGCCTTCTTAAGCAGAGCCACACGAATATCTCTCTCTGAGGCATTTGGGGACAAACCAAGATCTTTGAGCGCTTTTTTCTGTTTTGTATCAGGACTAGACAAAAAGGGCTTACCATCCTGAGCCTCGCTGGCAATGTATTTTTCGGCGGTCTTGGCAATGTCTCGTGACAGTTTCAGATTACCTGTATTGTTTCCCAACTTCTCAAAGGCACTCTTAAGGACACTTGCTTCGTTATAGGTACTCGCAACACCCAGCATTTTTTTATCAGCGTCCCTCTGCGCTTTTGGTATTGCGTCTGTTGATTTGGCTCTCCGGGTAGCGTTCATCTGTTGAGAAACAACAGACTTCACACCGCTTACATCAACAGGCTTGTTAATTATTCCAGATGTTCGCGCCGGGGCTGATGAAGAGCGAGCAGGAGAAGCTGCTGTACTTGCCGATGTCGAGTCAGCCTGCAGGCTTGCTTTTCGACGTTTTGCGATCTCTCTGATATTGGCCGTTGCTTGACGGACTTCTTGAGCGTTCTCCGTCGGGGCTGATTCTTGCGATCCATCTGAGGAAAAGTCTGGCTCCGGACCAGGTGTCTGGACTACACCCAGGTCCTTTTCATCGCCAGAGGAGTAACCAGAATCGCTGGATAACGAGCCATCCAGCGGGTTTGGACTACCGGCAGTAAATGCTGTTCCTTCCGGATTACTGTCGTCCCCGCTGTCATCGGAACGCCGCTGAGCCGTTTCTGACTGTTCAGTGCCATCAATTTCACCATCGGTGGCATCAAACTCACTGAAACCCTCATCGACTTGGGTTTCCCCAGTGGCTGCCGCTTCGGTCTGGATCGACTCAGTATCAACATTATTTCCATCGCCCCCCTCAAGCTCACTGGCATCATCTCCGGCTGATGTTGTCTCAGTCGATTCCGCTTCGGTCTGGATTGACTCAGTATCAACATTATTTCCGTCGATCCCCTCAAGCTCACTGGCACCATCCCCGGCTGATGTTGCCTCAGTCGATTCCACACTTTGATCGTCTGCAATGGAGGTGTCGTTAGTGTCGATGGATGCTTCATCACTT
>NZ_JAHHPO010000932.1 GCF_024606365.1 Endozoicomonas sp. ONNA2 | reverse complement strand
ATCAGGAACACTGAGTTTAAAATGGGAAAGTTATTTTTAGACGACTCCTAAGCCATGACATCCAGACAAATGTCGCCTGGACGAAGCGGAAACGTGAAACATGAAGCCCCTTTTTTATAGTGGTTCAGTTTGGAGGGATAAAAAAAAGAAAACCCGGTAATGAGGACCGGGTTTCTTTGAAAGATTCAAGCAGTGGGAAATCAAGTTATCGGGAACTTTCCCAGCATGAGCTTTTGCCGAACTTTTACTCTCACTCTGAGTCAAGGCTGATCTCATCATCCTCTTTCTGATGCCATATCTTCAGAATCAAGACCTCACGGTCGTCAGCAAGATAGCGAATCTTGTAATCCCTGATGATCAGGTCACGCAAACGGGGGTTCAGTGTATCCCCTACCAGAACGCCCATATTCTGTTGCTGGCAAAGGTTGTTAATTTTCCTGACCAGATACTCCGCCATTCGCTGTGCTGCAGACGGATTTTTTTCTGCAATAAACTGTCTCAGTCGTTTCAGGTCATCAACGGCGCTTTTGGAAAACCTGAGTTTCATTCAGGTGCCTCCAGCTCATTATCACTGCCCCAACTTTCCAGCCATTCCATCACGGCGTTACCATCTACGCCATCTCCCCTGCGCACCTGGTCCAGTGCTTCAAGGGTCTCGTCCCACTCCTGCATTTCACGGGCGTGTTTCTTGATGTACTCCCTGACTGCTTCATTAATGAGATAGTTCCGGCTACGGCTCAACACTTTGGCCAAACGGTTTAACGGTTCTTCAATATCCTGATTCAGACGAACGCTGGATACACTCATACATGACCTCCTTTTTAGTGTATTACATTGTAGTACACTTAAGTTTGGCCTGCTGTCAATAGGGTCCATGCGGGATAACCCCGGATTGCTCCAGCAAATCCTGAGCCTCATCCTCTGCCAGCCGGATCAGCTCATTGCAGACCTGACGGCACTTCTGCTGCCAGCGGTAAATCTGTCACCATTCATAACTCTCTATTTTGGTCAACCTGTCACCATTTTTTTAGATAACTGCAAATACGGACGAGCAACCAAAAACAATAATTCAAAAAAAGCCAATTTAATCAGTGGATTATAACGTGTACGAATGATTTAAAACATCATTCAATATTTTGGACCTGTTCCCGCATTTGCTCGATCAAGACCTTGAGGTTTACTGCACTCTGGGTAAGGCCTGCATGAATTGACTTGGAAGACAGGGTGTTTGCCTCCCGGTTGAGTTCCTGCATCAGAAAATCCAACCGCCGCCCGACCGCTGCCTGCTCCGGGTTTTCCAAGGTTCTGCGCACCTCAGCTATATGGGTGTCCAGACGATCGAACTCTTCATCAACATCCATCTTGTGAGCCAGCATCACCATTTCTTGCTCCAGTCGCTCCGGATTTAACTCCTGTCTGGCTTCAGTAAGTCGATCAAGGATTTTCTCACGCTGGCTTTGCAGAATTACCGGCAGCAAACCACGAAGTCGCTGCACCTCATCCCCCATTGTATCCAAACGGGCCTCAATAAAAGACTTCAGCTCCTGTCCTTCCCGCTGTCTCATCTCATTCAGTTGCACAAGCGCTGCGTTGAACCCTTTTATGGCAGCCCGATGAACAACGGCCATTTCTGTTTCCTTATTACCCTGCACGCCAGGCCATTGCAAAATCTCAAGAGGATTAACCGGTGCAACCCGGGGAAAATGGGCCTCAATCTCACGCACTGTCAGTTGCAGCTTTTTCAGCAGGGCACGATTCAGGTCAAGCACCTGCTCTGTCTCATTCAACTGATATTTAAGACTGCATTCAATCTTGCCTCTCTTCAGTTGCTTTCGAATCAGTTCTCTCAATGCAGGTTCGATCTCCCGTACCTGTTCCGTGAGACGGAAGTGGGGCTCAAGGTAACGGTGGTTAACAGATCGAATCTCACATATCAGGCTTCCCCAATCCTCCTGTATTTGAACACGGGCGAACGCCGTCATGCTGGACGTCATGAAATACTCTTTTCTCAGTGGGCTAATAAAAGCCGATTATTCCAGAAATGTATCGAAAAAATAAACTGATAAGATAAGCTTTAGAAAGCTAAAGTACTAAACATTGTAACCACTTCTTGAAGTCAAGCACTCAAAAGTTTTCTTGCGCAAGGCCCTGATCGGGGCGGCCCGGCCTGATTGGGGGACGGTTTACGACGATTTTGCTAATTTTCCAAACTCTATTTTCCCGACAACCCACTGAACAGTTATAATTCCGCAAATTTTGCAGTGCTTGTGTTTTTTCAGACATACCAAGGTAACCCAAATGCGCCCTAGCGGAAGAACGGCAGACCAATTACGTAATGTAAAAATTACCCGAAACTATACCAAACACGCAGAGGGATCTGTGTTCATCGAGTTTGGCGATACCAAAGTCATCTGTACTGCGTCAGTCGAACGCGGTGTACCCCGTTTTCTCAAGGGAACCGGACAGGGCTGGATTACCGCTGAGTACGGTATGTTACCCCGGTCCACCACAGAACGGATGGGAAGGGAAGCCTCCCGGGGCAAGCAGGGTGGCCGGACACTTGAGATTCAACGCCTGATTGGCCGCGCTTTACGCGCTGCGGTAGACATGAAAAAGCTCGGGGAAAACACCATTAATATCGACTGTGATGTGATTCAGGCCGATGGCGGCACACGCACAGCCTCAATTACCGGTGCCTGTGTAGCCCTGGTTGATGCACTGCGTTACATGCAGGAGAAGAAAATGGTCAAAAGCGATCCTTTCCTGTATATGATTGCTGCCATTTCCGTGGGAGTCTACAAAGGCAGCCCGATACTTGATCTGGATTATCCTGAGGACTCTAGTGCTGAAACGGATATGAATGTGGTAATGACTGATGCAGGCGGATTTATCGAGGTTCAGGGAACCGCAGAAGCATCCCCTTTCAGCCAGAATGAAATGCTTGCCATGATGGCATTGGCACGATCCGGTATTGAGGAAATTATTGAGTTACAGAAAAAAGCGTTAGCGGAATGACACTTTACTGCCTTTCATTTTGCTTGGGCTAACTTTAATAGAATTCGGCTATATGCCGGATTCTACTCTCTGACACTCCCCGCCCTATCGGGTGAGGGTTCTTGATCGCTCAAGAACGTTTCTGTTTCACAGTCCGTAGCTCAGGGAA
>NZ_JAHHPO010000085.1 GCF_024606365.1 Endozoicomonas sp. ONNA2 | reverse complement strand
ATGATTGCGGTGGAGCATCTGAATATGTGGAAGTTATTTACAGACAATTCCTAAGCAGATGCCCCCACCTGGGCGGCCCCACCTGGGCGGCCCCACCTGGGCGGCCCCACCCATCTCCACCCGGGCTCGCCGTGCTATGGGTGGAGTATTGCGCGAAAATTGATAAAAATTATGCCCGAATAACAGCGCAGTTATATACATATGCAGGAAAGGCCGAAAGACAACCGGCCAAGCCGGGTCAAAGCGCTGCAAACTCTTTTTCCAGACGTTTTGCTTCTTTTTTGGAGACGCCCCCCAATACCTCAACAGCATGACGCAGGCGTGCTCGTGTCATATCCGGACCCAGGATTTCCATAGACTCCATGACAGACCAGGAGTTTGGCGTACCAGCAATAGCAACAAACACAGGATGGTTAAAATCACCCAGCTTAATGTCCATCGCTTTGGCAAGCCCTTTAATTTCCGAGAAAATCTGATCACGCTGCCACTGGCGCAGGTGTTCAAGCTTCCAGAGTGTGAACTGCAGCACCTTCTTGACATCACCCGCTTCCAGCTTTTTATGGGCAAAATCTTCAGGCGACAGATTCAACATACCGGAGAACATAAAGGCAGCAATGGGGGCAAAATCAGTGAGACGCTCAACACGCTCCTGCGCCATGGGCAGAAACTTCATCAGGTAGTCACGGTTCAGTAACCAGTGATGCAAGCGATCGGCAAATTGCGCCGTGGTCAGGTTTTCGCGGATCCAGCTGGCATTCAACCAGGAGAGCTTGTCCTGGTCAAAAATCGGGCCGCCCAGAGAAACCCTGTTGAGGTCAAAATCCGCCAGCATCTCTTCCAGGCTGAACTTCTCCCGCTCATCTGGCATGGACCAGCCCATACGCCCCAGGTAGTTCAACAGCGCTTCTGGCAAATACCCCATATCACGATAGTATGTAATACAGGTTGGGTTCTTGCGCTTGGACAACTTGCTCTTGTCAGGGTTTCTCAACAACGGCATATGGCAGAGTACCGGCATGGGCCAGCCAAAGTATTCATACAACAACTGATGCTTGGGCGCCGAGTTAATCCACTCCTCGCCACGAATAACATGCGTAATTGCCATCAGGTGATCATCAACCACATTGGCCAGGTGATAGGTTGGCATGCCATCGGCTTTCACCAGAACCTGCATATCCACTTGGGACCAGTCAATCTCGATGGTGCCACGGAGCATATCCGCCACTGTGCAGACGCCACTGTCAGGCACTTTCATTCGAACAACGCAAGGCTCACCCACCTTCAGCCTGGCCTGAACCTCGTCTTCAGAAAGATGCAGACAGTGACCATCGTATCCGGGTGTCTGCTTGTTCGCCATTTGCTCTGCACGCAGGGCGTCCAGACGCTCTGATGTGCAGAAGCAACGGAAAGCATGCCCTTTATCCAGCAGTATATGAGCATGGTCAGCGTAGATTTCCCGCCGCTCACTTTGCCGATAGGGGCCGTGGGGACCACCAACATCAGGGCCCTCATCCCAATTCAATCCAAGCCAGCGCAGGGAGTCGAGAATCTGTTGTTCGGATTCAGGCGTACTTCTGGTTTGGTCGGTATCTTCTATACGAAGCAGAAACTGGCCGCCCTGACTCCTGGCAAACGCCAGATTAAACAGGGCAATATAAGCGGTACCAACATGGGGATCGCCGGTAGGGGATGGTGCAATACGGGTGCGTACAGTCATGGAAGTGCTTTCTCAATGACGTCTGCGCCCAATGGCCGCAGACTGACAGAATACCAAAACAGGAATTATAAGGCTGAGACCCGACAGCACCCAAATATTGATCGAACCCGGTGCCATCAGGCTGCCCTTTTTATCCCCAGACGGGAAATCAACCAGCCAATGGTCGTTCCCTGAATCAACAGTGAGAAAAGAATAACGGCAAGCGTCATTTCTATAATCATTCGCTTTTCCGACATGGAGTCCGGGATCGATAGCATCAGGGCAACGGGCACAACCCCTCTCAACCCACCCCAGAACATCACCTTCATGGAATTGCTGTCCACTTTACCACTCAGTGGGATCAAATTACTGACGGGCAGCAACAGGTATACCACCAGGCAGCGCGCCAGAAGAACGACCATAATGGCAATAATTAACGAGGGATAAAACGTACTGAGCCGCTCGATATTACGCAGCAGGAAGTCCTCGCTTAACCCTAACAGAAGGAAAATAAAACTATTGGCTACAAATGCCATAAACTCCCAGTAAGGATCCAGGTGACGCAAGGTCATAAAGTCTGCCATGGCCCGACGACCATAGCTGCGGGTGATAATCCCGGCAGCGATAACTGACATGACACCAGACGTTTCAAAGACATGATCCGCAATAATAAAACTGGTGAAAGCCAGGATAGTTGTCAGTGCAATATGCACATAAGGCATTCCCCGGGACAACCTGAGCAAAACCAGCATGGCTGATCCCATGGCCGTACCCACAAAAATCCCGCCAAAGAAGACCCTGAAGAACTCGATAAAGGCAGCAAAGCCAGTGCTGCCAGACAGCCCTGTTCCCGATTGGATAATCGAGAGCACAATGCCAAACATAACAATGGCGGTTGCATCGTTAAACAAACTCTCGGCATCCATCAACAGAGAGATCCGTTCAGGCGCTTTAACCTCTTTAAACAGCGCAATAACGGCAACGGGATCCGTCGCCGAAATCAGTGCACCAAACAGGAGCGCACTGGCCAGCGTGAGAGGCGTCAACTCACCCAGGATCACACCGACAACCAGGGTAGACAAAACCACGCCGGGAATTGCCAACATCAACACAGGCACCAGTTCTCTCACAAGGGCGGTAAACTTAATGTTGATGGCCGCTTCAAAAATCAGCACAGGCAGCAAAACATACATGATCAGATCATGAGTCAGGGAGAGACGGAGAACAGGTGCCAGTAATTCAGAATATTCAGCGGCTATTCCCAGGGCCATACCGATCACAACCAGCCCGATAGTGTAGGGGAAACGCAATTTTTTAAGAAAGATTGCTGAAATAGAAGCCAATAAAAAAAGGCCGAAGAAGATCAGCATAGGGATGGCGAGACCAGCGCCAGAATGTGTTACCGACATTTCCTGTTCCGTTTATAAATAAATGCCGAAATGAAGAGCGCTCACAAGCTCGGCATTTTGGGCCATGAGTTCTATTTACCCATGGCTATAGTGACCGGTCAGTCCATGTCTCGACACACTTCAGGAATGACGAGGAGAAAAGTAATACCAGAGATAGCGGAGGGCAACATAAAGTACGATCACCGTCGCCACCAAAAGTTCAAAACCGGCCAGATTATTAATGACATCACAAATGTTTTGATGGCCCTGTTGATGAAGTGTTTCTGCCAGCTTAAACAACGCAGTAGCCCCAATCACCATTGGAAATGTGAAGGCAGCATATCCGGGTGAAAACGGCAGGCGCAGTAAACGGGCAAAGCCAACGTAGACAAGGCTCGTCATAAAAATAGCCAATGGCAGCAGGACTGCAACCAATAAGTAATTTGGCTGGTCAGTAATGGACAGGTAACCCGCCAGAGAAAGGCTTGCCGGTGCCGCCATAATGGCAAAGGTAGGCAGCGCGGCATCAGGAATTTTCTCTCTGAAAATCAAACGGTACAACATGACTGGCAGCTTGATTAAGTAGCAGCACAGGCCAAAAATAAACAGCGTAAAGACCAGCCCCCCATGCCCCATACCGGGGCTGGTGACTGCCGCTACAATAATGCCAACAGGGGGAACAAACCAGCTTGGAACCATTTGGTGTAAATGGAAATCAATAAATCGGTGAACAGTAAAACCCACAAACAAAAGCAGATGAGCAACAACCGCCAGCAACCAGAGTCCTCTGGCAAAATCAGGCGCCACCGGCAACAACGATTGCGCAATAACCATACTGGCCATGGCACAAGTTGGCAGCACACTGCTCACCACAGGGTCCGCCAGATCCGCCCAAAACAAACCGGGATTGTTCAGAAATTTCAGAATAATGGCCAACACCATCAGGCTGGCCACCAGTGCCGAGGACAACTTGAACCAATCAGCCAGGGCCGGCAGCACCAAAGCCCAGACAGCACCCAGGCTGGCAATACCCAGCGCCAGACCGCCCAGCGGCGTTGGCACTTTTCTGAGACGGACACTCAAAGCTGTTTTACTCATAGGCAAGTCATCTTCTGACTGAATAACAACGGCCACTTGCACTCACTCTCCAGATAATAGTTGGAATGATGGTATAACCCAAAAAAAAAGAAGAGAAATCAAACGCTACCCGCTTCCCGAAAAGATGGAACCACTTGTGCTTTTGCGGGCAGCGTCTGTAGAAATGAGGAAGTTATTTCAGGACAATGCCTATGAGACAGCCTATAAGAATTCTACAGGCCCGCCGTATTCTAAAACGAGTGTAAACTCATTGAGCAACCTCTGCGGAACATTATCCTTCAAATAATTTACCACGAAGTTCTGCAACTGCTGCCTTTCTTCCTGGCTGCAATCGTGATCAGCCGTTATCTTGAGCTTGAGTTGGCCCCTGGTGTTGCCAGAAGTTGACACCGCACTCAAGCGTGCATGCTTAGTCAGCAGATGTCTGGCATATGACTGTATCATTTCCTTCCTCATGGCACTTATCATGGCTCTTTCTGAACTTACCGATGGGGTACTCGCAGCATCAGTGCTGGCAATGTCTCGACTAGCTCCGTCGATTTCAGCACACTGAGGCCCCCTTGCTGATTCCACATTTCTATTTGTTATCGATTCAATGCCATTTGCATGCTCTGGCGGGCATGGTCGTGAATTCAGGCCAGGTGTCGGAAGCACATCGCCGATTCGGGCAGCGGCGGGTGATGAATCACCTGCACCCGATGGGGGAGCATAACTTGCGGATGGCGTTTGAGTGACTCCAGAATTGACATTTTGCATAATTACCTCTGATCGACGTGAACTTTAATGTCAGGGATCGATGAAATTCGATCTCATAACACCAACCTTTTAAATCCTGAGAATCAAACATTAGCTGCTTAACGCTTGATAACCAATTAAAAAACTGGATATGGCATTTGTCCTTTGCAAAGCCCCTTGCAGAATCTGAACTTAAGTTTGAAATTAACCATTGCCTCAGCAGTCGCAGATTGAACCGTGTGATTCTTTGATAATGCCTTGAAAAAACTCTATTGAATTGCTATGAAGCACTTCTTATTGCAGTTCTTATTGCACTTAAGTAACCAGAAAATTACCAAATCAACAGCCACAGGTTGAATTATCCAAAACCTGTTCTACCTTTATCACTGAAATTCAAAAAAAATCAGCCTGCGTGACCGTAAATAATGGAATTTTCTAATGCCATAAAAGCATTGATACTAAACCTCCTTGTTGTTGTCTTGACTGGCTGTACTCACGATGAGAGGTTTAACAAAGTGACACCTACCCTTAACGAAAGCTTGCAAACCAGCATTAGTCGCCATCTTGAGGCATATAATTCAACTAAGGAGATAAAGCAGCGGATATCACGCTGCTTTGGCAGGTTTTCTATTGTCAAAACATTTGAACTGACCGGCGATGACAATAAATTACGCCCCGTTGGCGTCGGTATGCAAACCATTATTGAACAGGCAATTCATGAATTAATTATCAACAGATCCTTGGAAGAGGTTGTGGCGGTAATCCATACAAAAACTCCGGCTACCCCACTGGTTTCTCCCGAAAATACAGCCCCCCCTGAAGCCATGTCAACGCAAATGCAAGGTGACATTGCACGGGAAAAAACCATTATTGACAGAACTGTCACCGTCAGGAATCTGGCTAAATGTGATCCTGAAATAATGACCCTTTACATAGCCTATCCAAAGAGCGGTCTGCAGAACAGAACGTCTGATCAGCAAGAAATTTATCTAAATGAACTGGGTAAGAAAGAGAATAAATGCCTGAAAGATCTCCCATTGTCACATGAAACAATGCCCGACGATCTGGTGGGGGCTTCTTATATTTTGACCGGTGCAGATGCAGGAGATGAGAGTGAGCAACTCTATTTTGGTCTCAGGGCAGTCCAGGCCAAAGATGCTGGCGAGGAGAAAACCAAAACCTGGACATTCTGGTTAGGCGAACTCAACAATGCAGAGATTCAGCCTCGTTACATAGAGGTCAAAACCTATCTTGACAAGGGTACAGATGTCAACATAAGTTTTTAACCCAAAGGTCTCGCTGACACCGATGGTCCGGCCTCTCTTCAGCATCCAAAAACGGCCTTGGCATTAAGGATGCTGTCGCTGCTTCTGAATGGCTGGTAATCCACCCCGTGCGATGGGTCCTCGCCTTTGAGGTTGTCGCAAAAGGCACTGAAAAGAAGGGAAATCACAAAGTCACAAAGAACACAAATGCCCATGGCGCGTGAAATTTTTTTTTTTGCGCCACCCTCAGGGATGAAAAATGGTTGAGCGAAATGTTTTTCACGTCAAAGAAGAGCTTTTCTTTTCCGTCAAAGAAGAGCTTTTCTTTTCCTTTGTGTCTTTGTGTCTTTGTGGTTCAAGGCTTTCATGCTTTTTGTGACGGTTTCCAAGCCGGGAATGTGCGGTGAAAAGTGACGGTCAGGAGTGTGGTTTGACCTTCGCGGGGATGACGGCTGTATGGGTATTAGCGATTGGCTGCACTAGAGCAACGCAGGAGCATTTGTCGCGCAAGGTGGTTTATTCTCAGACAGCCTCCCAGACCGCGACCTGACTGGGGGAGGATGTCAATTGCCAACATCTTCGTATACACCAACATCTTCATATTTGTTTTCATGCCGGGGCATCACCTGTTCCCCGGGTTTCTGAAAGAACGGATTCCTTGGCCGTAAAGGCGGTTTTTCCAATAGTGCCGGTTTTTCCGGTTGTGCCGACCTTTTTGGTATTGCCGTTTTTTCCGGTTGTGTCGTTCTTTCTGGTAGTGGCGGTTTTTTCGGTTGTGCCGACCTTCTCGGTAGTTCCGACTTTTCCAGTAATGCCGGTTTTTTCGGTAGTGCCGATTTTGTCGGTCTGGGCGGCTTTGAAGGAGCTATCCTGGAGTGTCTTTCACCGGCAAGCTCTGACTCTCTCTTAACGGCTTCTATCATCGGTTGATAAACCTCCTCCTGTGCCTGACCCGCAGTATTGATGGTCTCCAATTCCATCAGGCCACCCGCAACAGCGGGGGATGACCTGCGGTGATAATGAAGATAGTAGATGCGCACCCCTGCCAGCACAATGGCCAAAGTAGACCCCAAGACAATAATACCGACTATTCCACCAGTACTAGCCGCCGGTGTTGCCGCCCGGGTGGGCAGAGCCGTCCCCGGCAGACTGGTAAAGTTCATGGCGGTGTTCGCTACCGTCGGTACCGGTGCTGGCGTGGCCGGTGCTGTCCTCGGTTCCCCGGCCACGCCTGCAGAGTAGCCTGCGCTCCTGGCATCACGGCCAAACTTGCCCAAGGTTTTGGCATCCGGCACCGGCTTCCACCCTTCTTTACTGCCGGATGGGAATGCATTAGCCCCAGCGGTCAGGCCCGACAGGACCCCCAGTACCACGGCGGCTTTCGGTAGCTGGCCAAGGCCGACGGAGGCGGTGGCCGGTAGGCTGGTCGGTTGTGGTGTTTGCTGCGGTTTCTTTTTTCTCCTGCCTTTGTCGTTTGTTGCGGAGCCATACACCGGGCTGTCTACCCGGCCCTGCCCTGGCGCCGTATCTTTAGTCGCACCAAAACCGCCAAAAAGATCCCGGAGCCGGGTCGCTGAAGAAAAAGTGACAACGCCCTCCAGCATTGAGCTGATCTCCGCTGGCAACTCAGCATAAGACGACACCAGTCGCGCTCCCAGCGCAACTCCCTGGAAAAAGCCGCTCTCCGGCCCATCGGGGCTGCCAATGGAGAAGGCCAAACCTCCATCCGGTTGCGCCGACGACTGCCACCCGAGAGGCTCATAACCAGGATGCCACGACTGCAAAAATGGGATAAAACCATCACGCAAAGCGACCTTCACCCCTGCCCATACGCCCCATTTCTGCTGAACCGGTACGGAGGCAGAGGCACTGGGTGCGCCTGTTGTCTGAACGGAAGGTTGAGATATCAAAGTTATTTCCTCGAAAAAAATAAGGGAAAAGGTAGACAAGGCTCAGGCAAAGAAAGGAACCGTTTGAGTTATTGGCAATGGGCAATGGGCAATGGGCAATGGGCAAAAAATTTCCTGATTACCACTGATCGTACGTCATGATACAGAGAAAGTTTATTTAAGAA
>NZ_JAHHPO010000931.1 GCF_024606365.1 Endozoicomonas sp. ONNA2 | reverse complement strand
GGGCTGTCGGGACACATTCGCGATCCTGAAGAGGTGGTGACCCGGCTTTGTGAGAAATTATTGCAAGGCGGTGCTCCGGGTTTGCACTTTTATACGCTTAATCAGGCCGATCCCTGCCGGGGTATCTGTGATAATTTGGGGATTTTGGCTGATTGAGGTTGTGGGATATGAGTTGTGAGGGAACTGTTCATGATATTATCTTTGGTGACTAGTTCCTCGTAACTCATTACTCTCAGTGCCCCCCATGAGAAACCCCCGTATCTATTCCGAGCAGCTGCTTCAGGCTGATAGTTCCATCAAACTTTCAGAAAGTGCCGCCAATCATGTTGGCCGTGTTTTGCGAATGAGACCCGGTGAACCCCTGGTTCTGTTTAATGGTCAAGGGGGAGCCTGGCAAGGCAAGCTGGAGAACGTTAACAAAACGTCGGTTATCGTTTACCTGGAATCATTTATTGAGGGGGATGCCCAGTCTCCGCTGACTATCGAGCTGGGGCAGACTCTCAGCCGTGGTGAGCGTATGGATTATGCCATTCAGAAGGCAACGGAAGCGGGCGTCACAGCCATTACCCCATTATGGAGTGAACGTTGTGAGGTGAAGCTGAATGCAGAACGTCTGGATAAACGGGTCAAACATTGGCAACAAGTGGCTATCAGTGCCTGTGAGCAGTGTGGTCGTAATATCGTACCGACCATACACACACCCGTTAAGCTGGACGATTGGCTCACCACCCGGTCTACCGAGTTGAAATTTGTTCTGGATCATCGAACCACAAAGCAATTGAGTGATTTTCAACAGCCAGGGTCGCTATCCCTGCTGATTGGTCCGGAAGGTGGGCTAACCCCTCAGGAAATCGAGTTGGCAGAGGGACACTGGTTTAACCCGCTGGCATTAGGCCCCCGGGTTCTCAGAACGGAAACGGCACCGGTAGTGGCTATTGCGCTGATGCAATACCTCTGGGGAGATTACTGACAGGTAACTACAGAACATAGCGAAACTCAACGAGATATTTGGGTGTTTAGGATCAATCGCGCCACCAGGGGGCTGTCGGGACACATTCGCGATCCTGAAGAAAACGTGTCGGCTGCATGGCCTGCCATCACAGCTGAATTTACCTACGAATTTTGAGCAGTTAAACGTTTGGCAATAGCCGCATTTTCTCGTCCTGAGAAGTGCATGTTTTGCAGCAAGATGGGTTAAGTTACTCAGAAGTCATGATGGAAAACTTTTCCTTGCAATGCGTGGCGGACCATATATGACTCTATCTTTGGACAAACCTGGCTACCAAAGGAAAAAATGAGTCCGATTGAGGACAATTAATCCATTCATGGACTGGATCGATCTCTGTTTTATCTCTTCTGACAATGCGAATCGTGTTGAATCGTTCACTATATCTACTGATACTTTCCTCCAGCTTATGAATCGCTATATTACTCTGATAACCAAATGCAGATATATACAACGAGTTCCCGAGATAAAATTGAGAGTGTATTGGTTTAACAACGCCATCAACAGAGGTTTCACAAAACTGGACAATATCGCCCTTTTGGAGGCTTGCCGGGTCGAAGGGGAGTGTTTTTGCCTCTGGCATAGACATATACCAGTCCTCCCATTGTGCATGTGTACGATCGATATCGTCGTAAAAATTGACCCCGAATGCCAAATAATTAGCTAGCATATGGCAACTCGCTCCAGGGGTTGCCTCCTCACCAGATCCCCACCAATTACGCCCTTTTTCCGTTTGCCTGTATGAGATACAACCTGCAACACCTTTTTGCAATATTTGTACAATCCTGGACTCAAAATTTCGTTGATACAGAGTCTTATTCTTTTCAGGAATGTCGCCAATGATGGCTGATTCAGTTAAAAGGGGAAAAGCTTTTTCTTGCTCTAAGGTTTCATACTGAACACCATCTATGTCAAAACAATATCCAGATATGGCATTCTCCTTGATAAATGGATAAGGGCAGGAGGCTAACGAATAATATGAAACGGGTGAGTGTACCCTCTCTAGAGCATCTCCCCCTTTGCGGCTGCCTTCAGCCGTCGTTTTTAATGGCTGTTCAACGTTATTTTCACAATTTACGCTAACAATTGTGCGAGACTCCAGAAAAGAAAACTCTGCATTTTGTTGCATCCCTGAAATAGATATACCCTCGCCGACATTTGATCCCTTATCACTTTGGGGAGAGTTTACAGGCATATGATCGCCCAGTGATCCGGTGTTCCAACCTGTCCGGAGAATATTCATATTATCTCCCGTAAGCAGTTGTTAAACATGAGCTGTATTTATAGCAGGTGTCATTCAATAAACTAACTACTTTGTTATTGATATTCTATGAGCTGCGCATTCCGTAGCATTCGGCCATTCATCCCGGAAACATAAGGTCTGTATTGATCGTTCTGCCTTTATATTTGTGCAATTTACACTTTAATGCTATTAATAATGCAAATAGCACAAAAGGTAATAGGGGCCTGAACAGATAGGCCTTCTGAAGGGTACTCTCTATCGTCTGATAGAGGACCAGGAACAAGTGGCCACACTGGGATATGTTGATACCCTGGATGAACAGGCACTACTTGAAGAGCTGCTGGAAGAGGTCAAACCTCCTTTCCAGCAAACCAGCCGTGACGATCTGCATTATCTACTAAAAACACCTTTCCGATACCCTCCACTGGATTGGGGATCACGCTTTGGCCGACGGGATGAACCCAGCATATTTTATGGTGGCTGTGGCATTGATGTAACACTGGCCGAAGCGGCATATTACCGGTTTGTTTTCTGGGACTCTATGGATATGCCGCCTCCTAAAGAGATGCTTATTTCACAACACAGCATGTTTTCAGTAGGGTACCAGACAGCGCGTGGAGTAAAGCTCCATAAGCCGCCATTCATTACCGGGCAATCAGAACTAACCAGTATCCATAATTACGCGACATGCCAGATACTGGGTACGGACATGAGAGCAGCTGGCGTAGAGGCCTTTGAGTATACGTCAGCCAGAGATCCTGATGACGGGACTTGCGTGGGGCTGTTCTCAGCTGAACCTTTTGTGCACAAAGATCCTCAGCAGCAAACGAAATGGCTGTGTGAGGTGACTGCAAAAAAGGTTCAATTCAAGAGCATCAACTCACCATTGGTAAAGACGTTTCCAGTTGATATTTTCTTGCTGGATGGCAGTATTCCATTGCCCGCCTGAAACTCGCAGACAGGATGTTGACCAAATCAGCTACTTTCATGGTTGCCGTCGATGATGTGTCGGTACTGGCCCTGTACAGCCTTGAGTAGGCCATGATTCCTGTAACTTTGATTTTCTGACTGATCGAAAGAAAAATCACGCATGCGTGCTGTTAATTCGTTAAATTGAACTATTCAGAACAAAAAGAACCGAAAGAAACTAAAAGTTCTTGTCCCGGTAGTTTCTGAGGTTCCGACGTGGATATTGGCAAATTAACTTACAACAACTTGAACACTTATCAATCAGGCCTACAGGGCAGCCTGCCAGCGATGGACGAAGTTGCCAGTTCTCTGTGCATACAGGGCTCAAGACCAGTGCATGTTGGTGGTGGAGAGTGCACTTCATCGGGCGGTGTCTATGAAAAAAAACGACTTGCAGACTTCAGGATTGCGCCTCACTGTGAGTTTGAGGGTAAATTGAGGTGTTCCGCCGAAGTTTCCCTGGATGAGGAGCCAGGGTATGCCAGTACTGCAGAACTGCCGATAAATTTTATCTGGGTCGGGAGTCTTATTCCTGATAAATACGCTACAAATATTTTTGCCTGGGCTAATGCCTATCCACAGCGGACGACTGTCCTTTGGATTACATCAACTTTGTTAAGTGAGCAGGCCAGGGAAGACATGGTTCGACTTGAAGAGGTTTGCCCGGCAAATGTCAGGGTTATGGATACTGTTATCAATCCACTGTTAAATAACATTGGCTTTGCTGACATCGAGCGCTGGATGTTTAATGGATTTGCAACAATGTCCAGGGTTGAGATAACAAGAACAGCCTGTGCCTATAGTGATGTACTCAGGGTTATTCTGATGTTTTATGGCACTGAATTGCTTGATGGTATTAAACACGATTCGGGTGATAACGACAAAAGAACCAGCCCCTGTGACGGGATGATCTATTTAGACACCGATATTTATTACAACTCCCTGGGCAGGATGGATGATCTGTATTTTAGAGGGGCTTTATTCAAGAAGAGCCTTCTGGTCCAACTACTAACGTACACCTCCAATGATATTTTTGCCACTTCCCATGCCCGATCAGACTATTTTGGTTGTTTAATGCATGAGGTAATGGCCAAAACGTTTGCATTAATGAGTCAATATTCCAGCTGCGCAGAGTTTGTTCGCCCCGAGCCCGATAAGCCTTATTCCAATGATTCGAAGGTTACCGAGTTTTCCTTTCTGCCAGCGCATAAGATGCTTACCAGACACTACGGTGGAGTTGCGAAAAAGTTAGATGAAACCGGAGCCTTATGTTTTCCCCTCTCAGAAACCGTGAGTCCGGATGCTTCCTGGGTTGATGGTGCCGCTTTAGACTTCGAGCGCTCAATGTTCAGGCCAAGGAGTCTTGTGCAGCGCTCCGTTGATTATTTTTGTTCAATCTTGTGATGGCGAACAGCTGATCACAGCGGTTTATTAAATCACAACAAAGGCAACAGGGGGCGAGCCGTTGCGTTTGTTACCGCATCTCCGCGTAAAGCCTCGCCCAATCGGGCCGGGCCGCGCAGGCGGGGATACAAGCGACCAGCCGGGATGCCGGACCACCGATAGGACTGGGGGTA
>NZ_JAHHPO010000930.1 GCF_024606365.1 Endozoicomonas sp. ONNA2 | reverse complement strand
CGTCCTCGCTACGGGGACGCCCAGTCGGGCGCTATTCTCGGACAGCCTCCCGGGAGGTTGCAGGCTGATTTTTACTCAAATAAACAGCTTGATTTATTCGGGCTTTTCTATTGTTGAAAATTTCACTCCTTTGGCAAAAAAATACCATTGGTAAAGCCTGAAAAAACCATAGGTTTACTTCTCATCATCGGAAAAAGGCTGATACTGTATTTTATTGATCAGCCAGATTTTTCGTCCACCCGGCGCGTTGACCACGATTTCATCGTCTACCTGACGCCCAACCATCGCCTTGGCCATAGGGGAGTCAATAGTAATATGATTGTTTTTCACATCAATCTCATCGGCACCGACTATGTGACAATGGAGTATTTCACCTTCTTCACTTTCCAGCTCAACCCAGGCACCGAAAAAAGCCTTGCCTTCCTGCTGTGATGAATATTCAACAACCTTCAGGATTTCAAGCCGCCTGGTAAGGTAGCGTATACGACGGTCAATCTCCCGAAGCTGTCGTTTTCCCTCTTTGTATTCCGCATTCTCACTGCGGTCCCCAAGGGCAGCGGCCTCAGCAACGGCCTGGGTCACTTCGGGGCGCTTGACTCGCCAGAGATACTGAAGCTCTTGCTCAAGCTTTTCTTTGCCAGCACGGGTAACAAGGGCAGACTTCATAGGGGGACACTGACACCAACAATTGAAATAATAATGAAACCACAAATGCCCATGGCGCGTGAAAATATTTTGCGCCACCCTCAAGAATGAAAAATAGTTAAGCAACATATTTTTCACGGCAAAGGAGGTGGACGTCACTTCCCGCTTTTGAAAGAACTGCTTTATTTGTAAAAAGCATTCTCAGTAATACTGTGGTCCGTCACATCACGAACGCCTTTCAATTCCGGAATACGCTCCATCAGTGTTTTCTCAACACCATCCTTGAGGGTCAGATCGACTGCAGCGCACCCCTGGCAACCACCGCCAAACTGAAGCACGGCAATACCATCATCCAGCTCCACCAAAGAGACGACACCACCATGTGAAGCCAGCCCCGGGTTAACCTCCGTCTGCAGGAAGTAGTTGATTTTCATATCCAGAGGGCTGTCCTCATTAACGTTGGGCATCTTGGCGTTAGGTGCCTTGATGGTCAGCTGACCACCGAGCTTGTCTTCGGCAAAATCCACCACCGCTTCTTCAAGAAAAGGTTCGCTGGTGCCTTCAACATGGCAGTTGAAATATTCAAGCTCCAGCATCAGATCTCCCCCCTTCTCTTCCCCTGGCTTACAATAGGCAAGGCAGGTTTCTGCATGGGGCGTGCCGGGGTTGCTGACAAACAGGCGCACGCCAATTCCCTCAACCCCCTGCTTTTCCAGTAACTGGGCCAGATATTTCTGTGCAGCTTCTGTGAATGTAATGTTCAACGCAACACTTCCTCTATTAACTTCAAGGCTATTCTATGTTATCGAGAGGCTTCAGAGAATCCCCCTGGTGTTTAATACCAATTCCACCTTCTAAATATGAACTGCGCAGCCATTTTGAACCGCTGGATC
>NZ_JAHHPO010000929.1 GCF_024606365.1 Endozoicomonas sp. ONNA2 | reverse complement strand
GCAATCATCAGGAACACTGAGTTTAAAATGGGAAAGTTATTTTTAGACCACTCCTCAGCCGGTAACACCTCATCACTGATTGGGAATTTTTGCTCATAGGCAAACTGGAAATAGCTATCTGTTGACCGTGATGGATCCATATTGCCCTCAAGTCGTTCATTCGTGGTATCAGGCACAAACGCTGTTAACCGCCAAGCGGTCATGGGAATTTGTAATCTGGGCTTTCAGTCACACTGAACAGTGGTATTCGAACCTGTTTATGCTCAGTTTGTGGCTGAACCGGGAAATTTGATTGCAGAATATGGACAGATTTCCTTTACAGAAGTTCCCTGACGCGGCGAATGATCCGCTCGGCCACTCTACTTGCTATCGTGGGGTCTGTGCTGCAAAGATCCGGTTCTGTCAGTGAATAATCACCTTCGCTGAGTCAGGGGTCAGGATAAAAATGAACTTTCAGTAAATTTTCTTGTCAAGTGTTCGTGGTTTCAAAATTTTTATCCAGGGCGCTATTCTCGGACAGCCTCCTGGTGTTGATCAATAAAGGTTTCCTGATTCTAACTTGCCTCATCGTACTGATTCGTTGTCAGCATAACGTTTGGCCAGGGAATAAACAGGGCTATCAGGCTGATCACTGCCATAAGGGTAAGATACATGGCCGGTCCTGAGGTATTGTCAGAGTATTTGGCCAGTAATGTTGAGGTAAAAGGGGCGATACCGCCAAAAATTGCAAACCCGGTGTTATAACAGGTGGCAATGCCGGTATAGCGAATCTCCGTTGGAAAAAAGCTGATCAGCAGTGGCGGAAGAGTCCCCGATGCGGATGCTACCAACAGGCCACAAATCAACATGATCTTATTCAGTTCGGCATCGGGTGAAGCAAAGTACTGAAACGCCGGCCAGGCTGTTGTGGCGATCACCACGGCCATAATGCCAAGAATCAGTTTGTGATTTATCAGATCGGATAGTATCCCGCAGATCAGACACAGCGGCGATAACATGAGAAACGCCAGGGCGGTGTTCCAGGCGATGGCTTCCCTGGGAAAACCCAGTAGCGAAGAGAGAAAACCTGGCATGTAAACGCTGTAGGTAGTGACGGTTGCTCCACACAGGCCAATGGTCATGAGTCCGCAGATAACCCCCCGGGTATGTTGTGTGAACAGGAGAACAATCGGGATGGAAGCCTGTGCCCTGGTCTGATCCAGTGCATCAAAAAATCCGGATTCTGAGAAGTGTTTGCGGATGTGATAGCTGATAACTCCCAAAGAACCACCGACCCAGAACGGGACACGCCAGCCCCATTCCTTCATATCTTCTGCCGGGAGGTGCATTTCCAGCATACCGTTAACGAAGGTACCGAACGACACGCCGATCATAATGACCAGAAACAAAATGCCGATGACCAACCCGCGTCTTTCAGGTGCCGTCTCACTCAGATAGGTGATAGCGCCCGGAATTTCTCCACCCAGGGAGAATCCCTGGAGTAATCGTAACAGGATCATCATGACTGGAGCTGCTGCACCGATACTGTGCCATCCGGGCAGGCAGCCCATCAATGCGGTGGTGACAGCCATTAAAAAGATGGAAAAGGTAAAGGTCTTTTTACGGCCATAGCGGTCCCCGAAGTGGCCAAAGACAATACCACCGAGGGGGCGGGTCAGATAGCCCATGGCAAACGTGGCCAACGTGTTGAGTAATGAGGTGATATGGTCTTCTGCAGGGAAAAAGTTCTCGGCAATATAACTGGCCATCAAGCCATATATCAGGAAATCATAAATCTCCAGCATGCCCCCCAGTGATACGGAAGTTGCCAGCTTGTATTGGCTGTAAGATGCGGTAATGCATCGCCTGAATGGTTTGGGCGTTGTTTGGGTCATCAATCCGGCAGCAAGTGGGTTGGTGAAGTATGCAGATTTGAGTTTGCAGCACCGCTTAAGAATAGTCCCCGTTTTGACCGGCGAATAAAACAATATGAATAATGCCCCTTTCATGTGGCTGATTGAACTATCAGCATCTATCATGCTGAGGGTTTGCTGCTGGAAGACACATTAGCAGTTATACCAATTCCACCTTCTAAATATGAACTGCGCAGCCATTTTGAACCGCTGGATC
>NZ_JAHHPO010000928.1 GCF_024606365.1 Endozoicomonas sp. ONNA2 | reverse complement strand
GCCAGGAGGCTGTCCGAGAATAGACTGCCCTGCGCGGCAACTGCTCCTGCGTTGCCAAGAGTGCCGGGACCAGGAGTCAGAAATATATGCTTTCATATGGCCAACTACTTAACCTGAACAGTTGCAGTGCCAGGCACATCGCAAGCAACAACATAGCTATCGAAATATATGATTTCATTGAGTCAGCTACTTATAATGTGCCAGAAGATATTGCCAGGCAAGACAAATTCCTTGTCGTTCCGGCCGGAACTGAAGAGGTGATGTATGGGAATGAAAGAAAATATCATCGATAAGCTGAATGAGTCCTTACAGAATGACTTAATCGATGTGACCAATGAGAGCCATCTGCACAACACGCCGCCGGGATCAGAGTCGCACTTTAAGTTAGTGATTGTCAGTGAAGCATTTCAAGAGAAGCTGCCGGTCAAGCGGCACCAGATGATTTACGGACTGTTGGCTGACGAACTGCGAGAGCAGATTCATGCACTGGCGCTGCACACGTACACCCCCGCCGAGTGGCAGGCAAGAAACCAGTTAGCTCCGGTATCACCGGATTGCCGTGGCGGCAGTAAAAAGTAATACCAATTCTGCCTTGTGAAGACTAAAGAACAAGTCATTCTGGACAGCAGGGCCAGGCGGAAGAACGAGAGATACCTCGGCCGCCCGCCACCAGCCCTGAGCACTTCATGAAATCAGGCAGACAGGAGGCTGTCTCTTTCAACAGCGCTTATTGAAATCCTGCTCCACCACTGAAGTATGCAGCCCACACTCCCGGTGTCCGTATACTTTGGTCGGGTCGTAGTAATCTTCTTCTATGGGCAGGTCGTGGGTGACCAGATACTCCTCAACATCAAGTTCAGTCCAGTTCAGGAGCGGTGCCACCCGGTAATAGCCATTGTTCGTCAGACTGACCACTTCAAGGTTTTGTCGGAATTCAGTCTGATCCTTACGGATGGCGGTCAGCCAGTAATCCGGTGCCGATGCGTTCATGGCACGGGTAAAAGGCTCCAGTTTTACCTGGCGGGTAAACTCATCATGTTCCGGGGTATCAACCTCCGGAACACCACCGTAAATAGCATCGCGAAAACCACGACTGTATTGCGGGTGAAAGACCTGGATATTGAGCTTCAAACGCTGAATCAGCTGGTCAGCAAAGCGGTAAGTGGCTTCAGTACCATAGCCCGAGTCGATCCAGACCACCGGGATATCGGGCTGGACCTGCGTGACCATACGGATAATGGCCGCTTCATGAGGGCCAAAGTTAGTGGTAAGTACTGGCTTTTCAGCACGCTGAACAGCCCACTGGATAATAGCCTGTGGACGCTGTGACGACAGCTCCCGATTTATTATCTCCAGATTCATCATTTCCCCCTCAATCCATAACCAGGCAAAATGCACTATAAGATTTCGGATTTATAACCACAAAGATTTATATGGACTATAAATATGACTGAACTATCAAGCGTTGTTGACGCTATCTTCACAGCTCAGTGCTGAATACACCAACAACGATGGATACCCGGTCTGCGCTGGAAATCCCGGTCAATGGTAACAGCTGTGATCTCCTCAACACTGAACTTTTGCTCCAGTTCTTTGGCCAGCTGGAAACGCCGGAAGTTATTGGAGAAGTAGAGCACCCCAGCCGGTTTCAGCCTGGTCATTGCCCGATCAATCAACGCCACATGCGCTTTTTGCACATCAAATACCCCCCGCATCCGTTTGGAGTTGGAGAAGGTGGGGGGATCCATAAAAATCAGATCATACTGTCGAGTGTCCTGCTTCAGCCACTGCAGGCAGTCTGCCTGTTCCAGCCGGTGTTTGCGATCCATCAGGCCATTGAGTGCCAGATTTTTCCTGGCCCAGCCAAGCCAGGTATTGGACAGGTCGACACTGGTGGTACTGGCCGCACCTGCCACCGCGGCATGCACGGTTGCCGTGGCGGTGTAGCAGAACAGGTTCAGGAAATCCTTGCCAGTGGCTTCTCTGGCAATGCGCAGGCGCATTTTCCGGTGATCCAGAAACAGTCCGGTATCCAGATAGTCCCTCAAATTCACCAGTAAACGACACTCCCCCTCTTTTACCTCAAGCATGGCACCGGACTGCTCAAGCCTTTGGTACTGGCGCTTGCCAGACTGACGCTCACGACGCTTGAATACCACCTGATTTTCCGGAATACCCAGTACGCCGGGAATCACTTCCAGTGCTTCCAGCAGGCGCTGATGGGCTTTGGTCTCATCAATGCTTTTGGGTGGCGCGTATTCCTGCACATGAGCCCAGTCCCTGTAGAGGTCGACGGCAACGGCATACTCCGGCATGTCTGCATCATAGAGACGATAACAGTCCACATTCTCTTTTCTGGCCCACTTCCCCAGCTGCTTCCGATTTTTCTTCAAGCGGTTGGCAAACATTTCACCTCCGCCGGTGCTGGCCTTGAAGGAGGTATTCGCCGCACTGTCCTGACGACTCTGCCCGGAAGCTGACGCCTGACGTTCCCGAACATCATAGAGAAACAGTTTGCAAGAGAGCGCACCATTGAACAGGGTATAGCTTTTTTTCGGCCCCATACCCAGACTTCTGGCCAGCGCCTGTGAAGCAGTAAAAATAGCTGCCTGCCAACCCGGCATCTGTTGTTTGATTTTTTCGCCAAGGTGCTTGTAGAGATAAACCAGGCTGGCCTCATCACCCATACGCTCACCCCAGGGTGGATTCGCTATCACCAGTCCCGGCTGGATATCAGGGCCAACCTTCAGGCTGGCCAGCTCCTGTTGCCTGACGGTAATCAGCTGACTCAAACCGGCACGCTGGATATTTGCCCTGGCTCTCCCGACCATTTTTGCCAGGCCTTCGTAGCCAATGATGGTGGTATTCATTGCAGCCAAACCAGCAGTTCGACGTGCACGGGCTTCCTCCAGTACCACCAACCAGATTTTAGGAATATGTCCCATCCACTTATCAAAGCCAAAGCGTGCCCTGAGCAACCCGGGCGCGATATCAGCCGCCATCATGGCCCCCTCAATCAAAAAGGTTCCCGAACCGCACAGGGGGTCCAGCAGTGTGCTGCCCTGTTGCGCCAGTTCAGGCCAGTGGGCCCGATACAAAATCGCCGCCGCCAGGTTTTCTTTCAAGGGCGCGTCACCGGCTTCCAGGCGATAACCGCGCTCATGCAGGCTCTGGCCTGACAGGTCAATGGCAACAAATGCCCTGTTGTTTCTGGCATGCACATTGACCCGCAGATCCGGCTGACGGTGATCAACCGATGGGCGCCAGCCATAACGATGCCGCAGCTGATCAACGATCGCATCTTTCACCCACTGAGAACCAAAGCGGGTATGGGTGATATCCGCTGTCGAACCGTTGAAATCAACCCGAAAGCTGGCACCCTGATCCAGGTGCTCATCCCAGTCAAAAGACTGCACGCCCAGGTAGAGCGTCTGCTTATCAGCAGCGTCCACTTCACCAATACGCAGCAGAATCCGACTGGCCAGACGAGACCACAGGCAGGCCCTGTAGGCCAGCTCAAGGTGACCGGCAAAGCTGACTCCGGCAACGGTCTCGGACACTTCACGGGCTCCGAATGCCTTCAACTCTTCTGCCAGCAGGGATTCTACCCCCTTGGGGCAACTGGCAAACAGAGTCAGCATCGTTGTACTCATAACGTCATATTCCTGAAAAAGCTAAAAAAATGCTTTTATTAACTAAAAATTCTTAATTTTTTCTCAACTTTTCTCAACAAAAGTATCAGATTTGAACAAAACTTATAATCAAACCAGCAAGAGGCCGTGACCATGTTGAAAAGACTCAAAAGGGATAAATCAGACAGAGCCTTCAATAAAGGATATCAAGTAGGCCTGTCTGGCCGCTCCAGGGATATCTGCCCCCATCAGGAGCCAGATTTACGCCAGTCGTGGTTAAGTGGCTGGCGAGAAGGTCGCGTTGATAATTGGGAGGGCATGACGGGAATTTCGGGGTTACACCGCATGTATAACTTTTCTCACAGCTATTCAGCCGACCTGCTGTGATTACGCAGTTGCAAAGCCCCTTCCGGGGCTTTCAGATACTCCCCGGTTTCTTATGCATCAACAGAGTACACCGCTTCAGCAGCCTCTCGAATCAACTCCGGCCCCTTATAAATAAATCCAGAATATATCTGCACCAGGCTGGCCCCCGCCCGGATCTTGTCAGCTGCCGTCCGGGCATCCATAACGCCACCGACACCAATAATCGGAAGTTTACCGGAAAGCTCATTGGCAAGCAGTCGAATCACTGCCGTAGACTTACCGCTCAAGGGTGCGCCACTTAACCCTCCTGCTTCCCCGGCGGTGGCAAAACCACTGACCTTATCTCGATCCAGTGTCGTATTGGTAGCAATAACACCATCCAGTTCACAGGACACCAACCCGGCAGCTACCGCCACTATTTCATCGTCGGTCATATCCGGGGAAATTTTGATTGCCAGAGGAACCTGGCGACCATGGGTTTTAGCCAATGATGCCTGCTCTTCCTTAAGCGCTGAAAGCAGGCTTTGCAAGGCATCGCCATACTGCAGTTTTCTTAGCCCGGGTGTATTGGGCGATGACAAGTTAACGGCAACATAGTCGGCATAGGGGTAAACTTTACGCAGGCAGGTGAGGTAATCCCGGTTGGCATCTTCGACAGGCGTGGCCAGGTTCTTGCCAATATTAATACCGATAACGCCCTGGTAGCGGCTCTTTTGAACGTTGGCAATCAGCTGGTCAACCCCCAGATTATTGAATCCCATGCGGTTGATCAACGCTTCTCTCTCAGGGATACGGAACATTCTTGGCTTTGGGTTTCCGGGCTGTCCAACCGGCGTTACGGTTCCCAGCTCAAGAAAGCCGAAACCCAGACTGCCCAGACCATCAATATATTCGCCATTTTTATCAAGCCCTGCCGCCAGCCCAACCGGATTAGAAAAGGTCAATCCCATCACCTTCCTTGGTTTGGCAGGGACTGCAGGTGCCATCAGCCGGGTAAGACCAAGACGCCCCCCCGCACTGATCATTTCCATGGCGAAGTCGTGGGCAGTTTCAGCAGAGAGGCAAAACAGGGCACTTCGTGTCAATTTATACATAGGAGTGGTCAGTATGCGCCAGACAAAAATTCGTAGGAGTATACGACCTTTGTTCCCTTTTGTCTCCAGGAGGCTCTTCAAACCTCAAGAACAAAGGAGAAACTGCCCAAACATTTACAATAAGCAGATGAAACCATCACCTCCCCATCAGGTCTGAACAGTTGGTTAACGTTTTTACAATATTCAAGGCTTTATAATGCAGTCGGTACTTGCATCGTCCTATTCCCCACTAGCCCCTTGCGCCAACTCAACCCAGCAGGTTAAAACGGCAAACAGCCGCGAATACCCCGGGTTCAACAACACTTCTATTCACCATCGACAAACACGACCGGTCCAGGTCAATACCACCGGCTGTTGCTCCAACCCGACCCGGAACAGCCCGGTAAACACCGGGGATGCACCAACAGTTGCCTTGACCCTTCGTGAACAAGACAGTGACAAGGGAGTACTAACAGAAGCAGAAGCAGAAAGCTCCTACTGGCAATCAACGGCGCAGTACATTCTGTCAGGCATCAGGAAACTGGCTAATGCCGTCTTGCCAACGCCTTCAGAGGTCCTGAAACGCATCAATCTTGATATGCCATGGTTAGAACATGAGGATGATCAATACATTGAGTTGCCCATTGATGTCGATGCCATCGACAGTGATCTCAATAGCAGGGGGCAACCCGTTAGCACAGTCCAATCCAAAAGCGCTCAACCCGAAAAAGAGTATTCCAGCACACCCTACGAATCAGAAGAAAACGACGATAAAACGCCCGGCACTTTCCAGAGAAAACATGCCCGGAAAAAGCATAGCGTCGGCCACAGGACATATCACATACCACCAGAACTGCAGGAAATCTACCAACAATCATTGCCCATCGTGAAACTCTCGCCACACACCTATGGCGATCCCAGCAGCATTTCAGTCGATGGGAGCGATGACCAGCCTGAACTGCTTATTGCGCTCTATCCACACGGCATCTTACAGGCCCTGCTCATTTTATTCCCTGAAACCGCCGTTGAGATTCTCAAAAGTCGGCTGGAAAAGCTGTGCAGTACATCAATGGATACCTTTGAACAACTCCACAAATCCCATAAACGTGCCGGGTTCAGGGACACCCTGGCAGGCAACCTGGCAATCCTGAGAGAAAACCTCAACGATCTTGAGAGTGATCAGCACAATGTCAGGTTCCAGCTCGCGATACTGAAGAATCTGAGAAAATTTGAGCAGCAATACAATGTGTACTCTCTCGAATCAAAAATGGATGCCGACTTCCTGGTGCAAAAAGGGAGAATATCGTCGAAGCAGTTAGCCACCGCCCCTGACAACGTCGAGGGGAACCAGATTAAAGACCCAAAACTCCTGAATCCCACTACCTGGCCGAGAAATTTTGGCCACCAGTGCAAAGAACGTGAATTTATCTTAAGGGGGGTCATGTGGAGTCTGGCAGCATATCACCTGGAAAAATCCGCTCAATGCGTTCTGGACGAGCTTATGCAGCGCCCACCGGTCCGGGTACCGGTTGTGACACCAGATACCTGCAAGAAGACGACCGTTAACCACTACATCCGGGAACAACCTGAAACCGTGATGAAAGTGTTGACTTATCTGGTTTGCCTGAACGTAAAACGGTATCGATGCCTGAAAAGTATAAAGGCCGCCAAACTGGTGCTGACCACAGGTCAACAAGCGCACAACGCCGAGAGTGTTGAGGCTTTGATTGATCGACTGACCCGGCAAAATCTTATACCGGAAATAGCTTCTCAACTGGACAATGAAATTGGCTGGCTCCATACCCAACGCCTTGAGCATGAACTGAAATCACCAAAAGCGGAAGCCAGTCTGTCCGACTTGCTCAATCAAAGACAGCATATCCTTAACCTTGAGTTACTGAACCCTGAAAAAACCAGACCGATTTCTGGCGAAGTTTCTGCCGGGTTAATTCATCATTTTCTCGCCAGTCAATCATTTCCGAGCCAACCGGGTCTGTTTTCATGCTGGTTTTTTTTAAAGCCACCCGCTGCTGATCGGATAGTCTCCAAACTGTCACACAGCAGCAATACCCCCGAGAAGTCTTTTTACCAGGCCACATTACAATTCATTGATGCGATGAGCCGTTCGGAACAGGATGACAGCTACGACAGTTGCTTACACTGGATGCAGTGCTTCTACGACATGGCCCATGCTGAACAACAGCTTCTGATTCACCTGATCGATCAGGATGTGCCTGACAGCTTACTGCCCTGTGAGCATTTCGAGCAGAATATTCACGCGCTCTGGCAATTGGCAAGCTCCAGAAAAAGCATGGGTCTACGGCCACTGAACCCTGATTCCTACGCTTACTATCTTAGCTACCTGAACTATGTCCGGGAGGAAGAAGAAAGCATTGAAGACAGCATTGCCGAACTCTATCGCAAGCGGTATTTAAAATTACTGGATTATGATCCTTATCAAGAGTTTAAAACCCTTTTTGGTGATGTATTTAACTGGGGATCGCAAGCCAGCAGGAATATCTGCCAGAAAGCCAACGAACTGATGCAAGGGTTAAAAGCTTCAGGGCTGCCCAACGCACTGGGCTTTCTCTATAAAGAAGGCAAGGGGCTGATATCGTCACTGTTCTCTGCTGACAATCCAATTCACTCCGTAATAACCGACACTCTGGGTACAATGCTGACAGTAGCCCAACAAAACCCCGGGTTTTTCCGGGTGATGTGGGGTGATTTTGCGCTTTTGATGCCTCAGCTAAAAAGCCTGCTTGGGCAGGAACCATCGGTAACAGGCCTGCTTGAAAGCATTGAGATCTGTATGCGCGGTCATGCCCTGGCTTCACTGTTTTCCGGTGACCAACCACAACCACTGGCTGTTAGCCCGTTAGAAAATCCGCAAATGGCTACTGTCATGAAAAGATTCCAACTGCTCCGGGACATGATTACCGCACTTCATACCGGGCTGCCAGTGATCGAGATATTTTTAAGCAACAGTCTGGATAACCTGATCAACAGGGCCAAAAAAGTCGCTCAGAACATATTAACCAGTTACCTTGCCCGACAAGGCATCAGGCACATGAAACCTGCGATTTCCCGGCTGCTGAATAACCTGCGCTGGTCCCGGGATTTAATGCCCAGCCTGACCCTCGGGCTAACATCTGACTTTCTCGCCGCCATGGCCCCGGAGACAACCGTCAGACTTGCCCATCATATTGGCCGACGTTCCAGTACCGCTGGCAGGGTTTTGAGTTTTCTGATGGACCCGTTGTTGCTCCGCTTTGATAGATATCAGGAAAAAATCAACAATGCCAAAGCAAATCCATCCAGTAATGCAGCTCGGCATGAGTTAGCGTCAGAGCGTGAAAAAGTGGCAGGTATTCTGGGTGTGTCATCCGTGCTGGCCACTGCCGCCATTGTGGTGATTAACACCTTTAAAGTTATTCTTCTGCTTGGCAGCCCCTTGCTAACAGCAGTCTGTATCGGGATCATGGCCTTTTTGGGCAGCTGTTACCTTATTACCCGGCACTTTAACGAATGGGATGAAGTGTGGACATCGTTATCTGAAACCATTTCAGATCAGATGAAAAGAACCTTTGCCAAAGACAGTCCAAAGGCTATTGAGGCAAGAAAGCGAGCCCGCCAGATCAGTACACACACCCTGAAAAAAATGTCACAAACCAGAGAACAAACGCTGAGTGGATGGCAGCAATGGCAACAGGACCAGCTACTCAGAGAGTTAAGCAAGTATTGGCACCAGCTGCATTACAAAGAAGAAATGCTGCAACGTATCAAGTCAACTGTCCGGGAAAAGTGTCAGTCTGATGTTCAACGAGATGCTCAACACATCCTCAATTTTGTGCGGGCAAAAGCACTGGTGGAAAATGCTATCAGAGACCCTGACCACCTGGCAGCCAATCCGGATTACCTTGCTGATTTCAACCAACAATTAGCCCAACTTTATTTTCCACCAATGGATGCAGCACTGTTTCCCTACCAGCTAATAAACCTTGAACAGGAAATCACTGCATTTTTAGAGCACTCCTGTGGCACCGACTGTCCAGGACAAAACATCCGGGCAATCATGGATACCGTTGAAAACTATCACATTGATCTTCTTAAAGGAGAGTACCTGTTTAAATTGCTGCATATGCAACATCTTCAGTCTTTATCACAAGCCACAGACAGGGCTGGTGACCAATCATCTCAACAGGAGCTGCTCCATTGCAGCGAAACATCCATGACAAAGTTGCCAGATCCCATAACGGCAACAGCCATAATGGCAAAAATTCAGCAAAAGTGTGAACAACAGCAACTGCAAAAGGAGGAACAGATCCGTGAAACAAGAATGAAAATGGTGACCAGGCGGGCATTATATGGTTGCCTGAAAGGCGAAACACAATATTCAGCCAGCAGCATGCCTGACTTAAGCAAAGACCCATTGTTTAAAACCCACCTTGAGCTGCAAATCAGAGAGCTTGAAAAAGCCAGCCTGCCCTGGGCTATCGACCATACACTGCCCTCGGCCCGAACCGGCAACTTTGAACAACCGCCAGCCGGATGCACTTATAAAGCGCTGGAAGCAGGCAGGGCCATGAGTTACTCCATTTGGCCAACGACTTGATTACTTATAACAATTCCAGCTAATTGAACATGAACTGCGCAGTCATTTTGCACAGTTGGATCTTCGTTGGAACTCCTCGCAATACCCAAAAGTAGCCCTGTTATTACTCATCATTACGCCTTGCCCAACTGCCCAGAATGACTTTCGATAGCCTGAGAAGGCGGTATAGGTATTACAGTTTACTGTGAGGCGTTATTTTGTTGCAGGCTCTCGGATGGCGCTTCTGCCTGATCAGCCGCTACGCGTTCAGCAGCCATGCAGGCTGTAGCCGTAAAAATGACATCAGTAGAACTGTTCAACGCCGTTTCCAGAGAATCCTGAACCACGCCGATGATAAAACCCACAGCAACCACCTGCATGGCTATATCATCGGAGATACCGAACAGGCTACAGGCCAGCGGAATCAATAATAATGAACCACCGGCCACACCGGAAGCCCCACAGGCAGAGACGGCAGCAACGATGCTGAGCATCAGGGCAGTTGGCAGGTCAACGGAAATACCCAGTGTATGAACCGCCGCCAGCGTCATGACAGTGATTGTGATGGCCGCACCCGCCATATTGATGGTGGCCCCCAGGGGAATGGATACTGAGCAAGTATCTTCATGGAGGCCCAGGCTTTTACATAACTGCAAATTCACAGGAATATTGGCTGCCGAACTACGGGTAAAGAAAGCCGTAACACCACTTTCCCGGATACAACGCAGCACCAGGGGGAAAGGATTCTGACGAATATTCAGATAAACGATCAACGGGTTAACAATAAACCCGATAATCAACATGCTGCTGATCAAAACCGCCAGCAACTTGCTATAACCTGCCAACACGCCAAAACCCGTCTGGGCAATGGTACTGGCAACCAACCCCAAAATACCGACAGGAGCCAACTGGATAACAAAACGCACGATAGCAGAAACCGCCATTGCCAGGTCATTTACCATAATCTGCGTAGATTCACTGCCATGACGCAATGCCATGCCCATACCGATAGCCCAGGCAAGAATACCAATAAAGTTGCCGGTCAGCAGTGACTCAAAGGGGTTTTGAACAATCTGGAACAGCAGGGTATGGAAAACTTCCATAATGCCTTCCGGGGGCAGGGATCCAACGCTGCTGGTCACCAGCGTCAAGGTCACCGGAAAGAGAAAACTCATGCATACGGCAACAAGAGAAGATGCCAGTGTGCCAACAATATAAAGGAAAATAATCGGCCGCATATTCGTGTGCTGCCCCTGTTTCTGGTTGGCAATGGCAGAAGCCACCAGAACCAATACCAGAACGGGGGCTACCGCTTTCAAGGCCCCGACAAACAGAGAGCCCAGAAAAGAAATTGCCACTGCCGTCTGAGGCGAAATAACCGCCAGACCCGCCCCCAGGGAAATTCCAATAATAATCCTGAGAACCAGGCTGGTGCTTGCCATTCGGTCATAAAATGATTGGACATGACTCATGTTTTACCTGCTGTATTTCAAGTTATTATCAGTTAAACGGCAGGAACTGGAATCCATTCCGAACAGTTCCCGGCTCTCCAGGGCCTGAATTTAAGTTCGTAGAAATAGCATTACATTTCAAAGACACTGCTTGAACTCACCAACTGGCTCAGCTGGTCCTTGAGATGTTCTGCTGTCGGGCGCTTTTGCGGATCTGCCTGTGTGCACTGATCTGCCAGGCGCTTCAATGGTGCCAGTTTGCCTTGGTCTTCTTCTGCCACCGAAATACGCCCCAACCCGGGCGGCATATTCAACAACAACAAGCTCTGTTTATCTTTCAGGAAGCCAGATAACCGGCTTGCTTGCTTCAGTTTTTCACCATCAAATAATCCACAGGCTTTCATATAGCCATACAGCGATAGCTGCACACCTTCAGCAGCGTAAGAATACTCCCTCACACCCTCAATGGCAGAAACAATAACCGCCAGCATTAATCCAAAAGACCAGATGTCCCCCTCCAGGGTTGCGGAAGTATATTGCCAGGGGGCAAACCGTTGTTCAGGGTTGTTAACATCACCGGGAAAGCGCAGCTCCGGCGGCTGCCAGGCATTGTTGTAAAAAATGAACCGTTTGGTACCGAGCTTGTCCGGTCCCGGCGCCACATTCACTACACTGAAACGCTCTGGCAGGCCCGGCCCCAGCCAACCTGACACTTCCCGAAGACCTTCCAGGCGGATATCGCCGTGGGCCACTCCCCGTGCGTGCAGGTTGGCCAGGGTATCTGCTACCTGGCTCAGACCATGGATGACATCGCCAAACGCAGCGCCTTGCGACAAACATTGCTTCAGATAGGGCTCTGCCAGAGTTTCCAACAGCGGCCACTGCCCGGGCAAAGGGGAAGCACTCCCGGCAAGCAGTCTCGGCAACCCCTTTATTCCCCATTGATAGATATGATGCTGCCGGGCGGTGGTGGGAACCATCTCCAGCAATTGATGGATTGACTTATCCAGCCAACCAGCCCCTGGTGTTCCCGGGGCAGACTGACAGGTGTTGCCAGGGTCATTGAGCAGTCGCACGTTCTGTGCGTTGAGTAGCATTAATGTCCCTACAGGCTGGCGTTTGCCGTCCGGCCCCATGACGGATACCCGTCCGGCCCGGGCAGACCAGGAATATCTTTGCGAGTCAATAGTGGCAGTTTTACCCTTGCCACAATCGTTTATTTCCAAGGAAGTCAACAGCGTAATATGCCACTGCTCGTTTGAATCCATGTCATTTCTACCGGCTTTTCTGAATACCTTGTAGGTTTGATATTCAGATCCCTTTTCAAGCAGTGTGATGGCCAAATCGTCGACAGTGTTAACTGTACGATCGTTAAACACCCTGACAACTTTACTTTCTTGATCCTTAACGAATGCATGAAATAGCAGCGAAGAGGCATTCCCAACTAACGGCAGGGACATCAATGAACTCCTTTATGGCATTTTTATTGTAGAACGTCTAAATATAGCTCATAGACAGTGGTGCCATTGTTAAAAATGACTGCAATGATCAGAGAACGGTCTTTCTCCACATCACAAATGCCTGAGTCACCCCGCAAGGTGTCTGGACAAGTCGTCGGAATTTTATAAAACCATTGGCCATGCAACCCAGATTGCAACTCTTTCTCCAGTTAGCTGTCTATATTATCTGAGGCTGCATAAAGCGCTGGATTCACTGAGGTAGTAAAGATGGCAATAAAAAGATGGTTGATTTCTACTCTCCTTTGCGGGCTGACCGCACTGGCAGCAGCTTATCCTGAAGCTGACAAACAGGGGGCCGTTTACAAAGGGCTTCAAAATGTCCATACCATCGCTGAAATGCAAGGTATTAATCCACAGGATACAATGATCCGATGGGAAATCACCGACAATAATCTGCTGGAGTGGCTACTCGCCCCCTGGGATAAACAGAAAGTAGATGAAGCCCTTTCTGCCTACCAAAAGCAATACGGCACCCTCTTTGGGACTGCGGCCAAAGTGGCCAATGGTGCGATGAGCAATAACTTTGATGCCTCAGGCCATCTGATTACGGAACATGAACGCCAGCAGCTTTTGAGCCTGATAGAACAAACGGAATACCTTACGAGGTTCCACCCCGAAGCCCGAGCCATAACTGTCGTTGATACCGAGGCCCAGTTTTTCCCCAGTGAGGTATTTTTCACCAATAATCTGGCCCGGGCCTCCAATGTTGCGGCGAACCAGAAATCATCAAGTACTCTTATTCCAAGAAATACCCCGGTCTTTGTGCTTGGTCAGTTAAAGACTATTGACTCAGCGGGTCTGGAGCCAGCCGAAGATAGCTGGGTAGCCCTTTGGCGACCAGAGTTTGGCCTGAAGTTCACCAAAGCAAGACATATTGCCCTGGTCGATGAATCTCTGGCTGGTGATTTCCCAATTTCATCCCATAGTCCAGATAACCAACTGAGACTAACCATCACCAGCCGTGTCAAAAGCCACGACATAAACCAACGGTTACCATTAGGTACACCGGTTTACAGCCTGGGTGGCAGTTACTTTTTTGCCACACGAAGTGGTCAGGGACCGGCCTCCCGGCAAATAGCATCGACCGTGTTGCGGCTATATCCTGCGCAACTGTCGCCGATGGAATTATCCGTTGATCCTGCAGGTAAACTGGATCACCAGGTTAAACAAGTGCCACTTCCCCTGAATTACCACAACTATCTGAATCAGCTGAGTAACACCTTGTTAAAATATCCGTCAGAATATGTTGCACCGGAGCATAACGAGAACCGTTACTTTGCCCTTGGTGAAGGAACCATTGGGCCAGACGGTGCAAGAGGCATGGACGCGTCTACTTTTGCCCTGAAACTCATCCAACCTTTTGGCAAGTGGCTGCCCAGATACTCCGTTCACCAGGTGGAAGAAGGCGTCAAAAACCATCTGGTCAGCACCACTCAAAATGCATCTCTGGAAGACAATTATCAGGCCATGGTGCACAACTGCAGGATTGGTCATTTTGTATCGGTGGGACGTGGCAACAATATGGCCTGCCTGGGCAGCATTACTTTGGATCAGCTGCGTCAACTGAGTGATCAAGCCTATGCTGATGCAGTAACGATGGGCGGGATGACAGACCAGGATCGTATCCCCCTGCTGGCACTCAGTACCGTGGGACTGACCACTACAGAGGATGTTTTGATCAATAAACCGGCAGGTTCTATGGAGTTTCAGGCAACAGGTGAAACCCTGCCTCTGTATTTGGCTGCAAAAACATCAATGACGGTCTGGTATATTACCGGCAAGGTTGCAGTCTACCCCGTGTTTAAATCAGGATATCTGAGCAGCTATATTCGCAATGGCAGATCACTGAAATTTTACAGTTACTTTAAGCCTTTCAACGCAGACTAAAGATTTAAAATCACTAATGCCCATACAACCACGTTCCCATGCCCTGCGTGGGAATGCATGACAAAGCCTGACGGAAGTGAAGCAACCTGGAGGAATAGACTGCCCTACGCGGCAACTGCTCCTGCGTTGCTCTGGCTCCTGTATCCA
>NZ_JAHHPO010000927.1 GCF_024606365.1 Endozoicomonas sp. ONNA2 | reverse complement strand
AGAAAATTGAGGATAAAAAGTCGGAAATTTTTAGACCAATTTGCTGCCACCGCACAACTGCATGGATGCAGGAGCTAGATCAACGCAGGAACAGTTGCCGCGTAGGGCAGTCTATTCTCGGACAGCCTCCCACGCGCCCCCGCGCTCCTGTCTTATATCACCGCCTGCGCGGCCCGATTAGGTGATGCTTTACGACGGGGCACTCAGTTGTGCCGGAATTTTGAGAGAGCCGTTTTTCTGTAGCGCCAGAAGGTCCATCTCCCGGGCGAGCATAAGCGTAAGCCGACTGCAGTCTTTCTCCAGGCGAATCAGCAGGCGAATCAGCAGGTATTGTTGCAATAGGCTCAGGGCAGTGTCGGCCGCCGAGGGTTGGCGAGTCGGTACAGGGGATGATTTTGGCAGTCATGGACAGCCTCCTTGAAGTTGGTTTTTAAACCACCTCCCAGAGGTTTCAATCTCGTGATGGAGGCGGATCGGGTGGAGTTGGAACTACCGGCCTTCAAGGATAACGGCCAGCCGAAAGGCTACCCCACCCGATCCGCCATAAATAGGCAAGCAGGGATGCTACGCACAAAAAAAAAAAGCCGCGACATAATAGTGCGACTCGTGCGCCTTGAAGGTATCCGGGGTTCCAATCCCTGTGCTGGATTTTGCCAACACACTAACAATGCAGCACCCTGTTAACATTGCTAACAAGTGTTTTTTTGTTTGCACTTTTTTTGTTTGCACTTTTTTTGTTTGTAGCCTAACGGCTACAGTTAGATAATGAAATACGACGTGGTCTCGACCGAGATATTTAACCAATGGTTCCGGCAATTGCGGGATCGTCAGGCCGCCAAAGCCGTTGCCCTGCGAATTGAACGTGCCAAAGCGGGCAATCTGGGGGATGTCAAAGCGGTGGGCGATGAAGTGAGTGAAATGCGCCTCTTTGTTGGCAAGGGTTACCGCCTCTACTACACCCTTCGCCATCAGCAACTGGTCATTCTGTTGTGTGGTGGCGATAAAGCCGGGACATTAAAAAAGCCAAAGAACTGTTGAAACAACTGGAGGACTGAACAATGGTACTGAAACTGACCCCGCTTAATCCCGTAGAAATGCTGCGGGATGACGAAATAGCCAGCTTCCTCACCGAAGCGTATCAGGATGATGATCCAGCGGTGTTCATTATTGCCCTGGGCGATGTGGTCAAGCACAGAGGTGTTGCCGAGCTGGCAAGACAGACCGGCCTTAACCGGGAAAGCCTCTACAAAGCGTTCAACGGCAAGGTTCAACCCCGCTGGGATACGGTTCACCGCCTGCTCAAAGCGTTGGGCGTTAAGCTGGCTGTTGCTGTCTGACGAAGCCCTGAAAGCTCCCGGAAACAATCCGGGGGCAGGGGCAGCGCAACCTGTGGCGCTATTTTGATACAACATTATTTTCTAACCTATTGATTTAGGCTCTTAATGGATTCCGGGGAGTTGTCACCAATACGCTTTTCCCGACTATGAGTAATGAGCTTTCCAGTGTAAAACAGCTTCACGAAGCTATACGATCTCCTTGATAACGCCAAGTGCTTCCGAACGCATACGCGAACTCCGCTGGTCTGAAGGCATAATATGCCCCCGCTGCAAAAATGATGACATTACCCGTCAGGGTAAGGATGAGTCACAGCCAGAACGGCAGCGCTATTTCTGCAAAAAATGCAGGCGTAAGTTCGATGACCTGACTCTCTCCGTCTTTTCTGGTCACCATCAACCACTGAAAATTTGGGTTAGCTGTTTGCATCTGATGTCACTGGATATATCGAATAGCCAGATTGCTCAAGAGCTTGATCTGAACATCAGCGATGTCCAGAAAATGACCCGGCAACTCAGGGCGGCTGTATGTAGTAAACAGCCCGATGTGGTTCTCACCGATAAGTACGCTATTTACAGCAAAATGAAGGAGTGGGGCTATGGGTATAAGTCTGTCTGCCATGGGGCTGGAGAGTACGTTCGGGATGAGGACGGCGATGGTTTCCACGAGGTTCATGTGAACACAATGGTGGGATTCTGGTCGCTGCTGCGCTCTTGGTTACGTCCTCATAGAGGAATATCACAAGAGATGCTCCCTCTGTATTTGGGATTCCTTGAGTGTCTGCACAACATTAGAAAGCGTGGGAAAGCTGCGCTATCCGGCCTTCTGGAAGTATTATTCAGGTAACTCCCCGGAATCCATTAAGAAGCATCTTTTCAAGCAAAAGACACTGAGAAGACTATGCTAAAGGCTTTGGAGGCCATGGGCTTACGGTCTTGGTGAAAATAAGGAATTTCCTGTATCTATTCCTCAAAATAATTGCCAAATCGATTTCTACACAAACCAGCCACGATCCAGCAAAAAGGTTGAAAATGACAGCAAAAAGGCGGTAAAAAGGGCAAACATTGGAATCTCCAACTTGAATTCAAATAGATATTTGAGCCATTGAGCCTTGACTGGCAAGATCAGCAGTTACCGGACAGCCACCCGGAATGCCCGTGTAACGTATATGGACCCACTTGTTTGAGGGGTGGCAGCAATACCCCAGTACAGAGAGTTTACACAGAACATCACTATGTCCGGAACAGCACTAGAACTACTCAATTCCGTCTTTGGATACGATGCATTTCACTCACATCAGAGCGCCATTATCGACAACATACTGGCTCGCAACGACACGCTGGCTATTATGCCCACCGGTGGTGGCAAGTCTATCTGTTACCAGATCCCCGCCCTGATCTTTCCGGGTCTGACCCTGGTGATTTCACCGCTGATCTCCCTGATGGAAGATCAGGTTCATCAACTGACGTCTCTGGGCATTCCCGCTGCCCTGTTAAACAGCACGCTCAGCAGTGCTGATTATCAAAATACTTTGGGCCGGGTACACAATGGCAACATCAAGCTGCTGTATATGGCGCCGGAAACCCTGATGCTGGAACGTACACAGCAGTTGCTCAGCAACATCAACATTGACTGCCTGACTATAGATGAAGCCCACTGCATCTCCGAATGGGGGCATGACTTCCGTCCGGAATATCGCCAACTGGCGGAGGTACGTCGGCACTTGCCCGGTGCCGTCTGTGTGGCACTGACAGCCACCGCCACCCCCAGGGTACAGCAGGACATTAAAAACAGTCTGCAGATGTCCGACTCCAATGAGTTTATCGCCAGCTTTAACCGGCCCAACCTCTATCTGGAAGTTATGGAGAAGAAAAAACCTGTTGCGCAAACCCTGCAGCTGATTGAGAAATACCAGAATCAGTCTGGCATTATTTACTGCAATTCCAGAAAACAGGTAGATGAACTGTCCCGGATTCTTGCAGATAACGGTTGTTCCGTAGCGCCCTATCATGCCGGACTGACCAGTGAACAAAGGAAGGCCAATCAGTCCGCTTTTATCCGGGATGATATTCAAATTATGGTGGCCACCGTGGCCTTTGGCATGGGCATCAATAAATCCAACGTTCGCTTTGTTCTCCACTTTGATATGCCCCAGAACATTGAAAGCTACTACCAGCAGATCGGCCGTGCCGGGCGGGACGGTCTGCCCGCCAACTGCCACTTCCTGTTCAGCTATGGCGATATTCAGAAGGTCAAGTTCTTTATCAACCAGAAACCCGATTCTGAACAACGCATCGCCAACCAGCACCTGAACGCCCTGATCGGCTACGCAGAAGCCGAGGAGTGCCGCAGAACACCACTGCTGCACTATTTTGGTGAAACCTATAGCCAGGAAAACTGCCAGCTATGCGACAACTGCCTGTCAGAGAAACAACCGTTAACCGATGTGACCGTGGCCGCCCAGAAACTGCTGTCTTGCATCTATCGCACAGGACAACTCTTTGGTATTTCCTATGTGATTGATGTCTTGCGTGGTTCAAAATCCAAAAGAATCCAGCAGCGCCAACATGATCAGATTCCCACCTACGGTATCGGTACTGAATTGACCAAACCTCAGTGGCAGCAGTTGGCTCGCAAATTGATACAGGAGAACCTGGTACATCAGGATGCAGAATACGGCAGTTTAAAACTGACAGACCATGCCCGTGCAGTACTCAGGGGCGCTCAGAAAATTCAGATCAGGCTCACCCAAAGAGCAGAACCTGCCAGTAAAGCCGCGACAGATAAACAGAGCAGCCTGGACTATAACCACGAGCTGTTTAATATCCTCAGAGCCTGTCGCAAGGTGTTGGCAGACCAGGAGAACGTACCGCCTTACATTATTTTTTCTGATAAAACTCTGATTGAAATGTCGGCCAGATTTCCACAATCCAGGTACAGTCTGCTGCAGATCAGTGGTGTCGGTCAGGTAAAACTGGATCATTATGGCGATGCGTTTCTCCATGAAATAACTTCATTCTGCGATAAAAATCAGATAGAAGAAATCACCAAACCTTCTGTCAGAGAAAGCCTTCCCAGTCTTCGGACAGCAAGCCGAGGCAGACATGTTACGGTTGGGGAGTCGTTCAGCAAGCACAACTGTCTCAGCCGTCTTCAGGATGAGTTCAATCTGAAGTTGCCTACCCTGCTGGGCCATCTCTACAAATACCAGACGGAAGTCGCTCATCTGCCGGTTTCGGACGCGTTTCTCCGACTGTCCCGATTATCGCCTGAACGACAAACCCTCGTTCTGGAAGCCATTAATAACCATGGTACTGATCGTTTGCGGCCACTGTTTGATGCGTTGCAGGAACAGGTTCCCTATGATGAGTTGCACCTGTTAAGACTGCACTATCTGGTGCAAAACAGGAAATCGTACGTGGAAAAAGAGACGACAATAGATGGAAATCAAAGTACTAAAACAGATATTGGAACACTTGCCCGATCAATATGAGTTTGCCTTGAAAAACCTCGGGTAAGGTGAATAAGTCTTTATCGGGCCCTGCAGACAAACTCATCAACTGGTTCCGGGATTCTGCAGAAGTACCATGGCTTCTTGCTTCTGCTCATCACTGCCCTGCTCCATAACTTCCTGCAGCATTGCAGAGGCCCCTTCCCTATCCCCCATGTCCATATAAGCCCTTGCGAGATCAAGCTTGGTAGCCACCTCATCGCCTTCGGAGAGGAAGTCCAGGTCATCATCCAGAGAAGCTTCAAGCTTGGAACCACCTCCATCAGAGAAAGCTGCCTGACTATCCCGGGCAAGAAAATCGTCTGCCTCAGAACCAAAATCAAAATCATCCAGTTCATCAAGCTCACCGGTTTCAAACTGTGCAGCGGCTTGAGGCTCTTCATCCAGTTCAAAATCATCCAGGTCAAAGCCCAGGTCATCCAGAGAGTCTTGACCCTGCTCAAGACCATCCAGATCAAGATCTGGCAACTGATCCATCGCTTCCGGCCCTGAAACACTTTCAAATGTATCAGAGAACCTGGCCTTGAAGACCTCCGCTTCACGCAGTGCAGTACTATCTCCAACCGCCTCAAGATCTGCTAAAACCTGATTGAACTTATCAAAATCGCCACTTTCTGAATGAACCTCAAGAAGCTTCAGCTTGAGGTCAGACCTTCCCGGTTCATTCAAGATTGCCTCACCCAATAATTCCTCAGCCTGATTCAAGCGACCGTAGCCAATATAAATATCAGCTTCACTCAGCGGGTCTTTGGTCTGCTGAGTCGTTTCCCGGTCAGTTGCTACTTTAGAATCATCTGAGGCCAGCGCTTGATCAAACTTGAACTCATCCTCTGCGCTGGGAGAGGTTACTGGCTTTGGGGAGGCATCAATCGATACCCCCTTGAGTGGTTGAATGTTCTTATCATCATCTTCATCTTCCAGTGCTTCTTGCCGTTTCCTGCGCCGCTGATAAAAGAGCCAGCCAGCACCTCCCAAAGGTATCAAAGCGAGAAGAAGCATTATCAGGGGGTTGCCAAAGAGCGTATCTGCCATACCGGGCCCGGGCACTGCCTCAGGCTGGTGCTTCATGGGTAACGGTGGTGCTGACCGGGGCTGATTCTGCAAGGCCGCCAACTGATCGTCTTTCATGGCAACAAGACGCTTCAGGGTAGACATCTGATCATCAAGATCTTTCAACCTGCTCTTGAGTTCAGCATTCTCCCGACTCAGCTTGTCCAGCTGTTCACGGGTCACGGCCAGCTCGGTCTGCAACGCGGCATTGCCACCGGCTGCGTCCCCACCAAGATCCTGTCCACGTCCACTGGCGGCAGCACTTGAAACAATGGCAAGCTGGCCATCTAAAGTCTTTAGAGAATCTGTGGGAACTGATGATGTTCTTCTGGTGGCATCCAGTTGAGCAATCTGGCTGCGCCCATGAAACTGACGATTCTGTCTGGATACATCAGCAATCGCTTCACTGGCAGTCAAACTGGTAATGTCATTGCGATCCGGAATCCTGAGAACCTGCCCACTCTTGAGGCGATTGATATTGTTATCAGTAAATGCCTCAGGGTTGCCACGCTGAATCGCCAGCATGGTTTGCTGTACCGTCACATCGGAATCAGGACGCACTCTCTCGGCAATTTCCCAGAGCCTGTCATTTCTGTTCACACGATAACTCCGGGATGTGCTATCGGATACATTCGAAGAGGCGTTATTGTGACTGAAAGCAGCCGACCGAATCGGCCGTGGCTGAATGGAGTCTCCGTATTCAACCGGTTTCTGTGATGGCGCATAGTAACCATCTGCCCCGGGTGGCTCGTTCCACCCGGAGTCAGTTCTTCCATAATGGGATGGCAATGATGCGGGCTTGTCAACAGGCGCTGAAGCCTGACCATTAAAGACTGGAGGATCAAGAAGAATCGTATATTCTTTCAATAAACGACCACTTGGCCAGTGCACCTCAAGCAGAAAATTAAGATAAGGCTCATGAACAGGGCTCAGACTGGTGACTTTGATCAAACCCCTGCCATCAGGGCCAACTTTGGTATCAAACCGAAGATTATTCAAAATGAAAGGACGATCAACACCCGCCCGCTCAAAATCTGTTTTGCTGGCAAGATTAGAGAGAATCTCATTACGTGTGAGATCATTGATCTGCATTAACTCTATCTCAGCCACCAGGGGCTGATTTAAAGCGGAATACAGCTTCACCTCCCCCAGACCCAGCGCATGGGAATTAACTGAAGCGATCCCCCCTGCCAGCGCTGACATCACTACGACAAGTTTTTGCAGTTTCATCGTGAATCCTTGTTTTATACGTAGACTGTTTAAGCCCCTTCTGCCTTCAGCTATTGAGAAAGCAGCCCCCCTGATCTCTTAACAGCAAGGGACGCCAAGCAGTTAACTTAAATTATCACTCGGCAAAGTCGTTTATCAATAACCCAATCAATTCAACAGTATGAATAGAACCTCTCCTGAAGCTATCGGCCACCATCCAGAAACTCAAGTCTGTTTGATAAACTGACTGCTGCCGGATCTTGCCAATATGCAGCTGATCACTACCCGCAGCGTCTTCAAGGGTGGGTAATCCAGAACCATCAGCCACTGATATTTCAGTAAGTTCTGATAGTAAAGACGGTATTTCCTGAATATCAACCGGTTGGACAGTATCCAGATCAATGACAAAGCTGTCACCAAAAAATACCGGGGCTGTGATGGCGGTCAAACGAATGTCCAACTCTTCTCCCAGGGCCAACAGAAGTTCATTGCGTATATTGGCTTCATGACCGATTACATCGCCCTCTCCTGCATCAACTTCCGGAATCAGGTTGTAGGCCAGACGAGCGGAAAAATCTCCATGCTCTACTGGCTTGCCGTTAAGCAATTCAATGGTTTGCTTTCGCAGGGCATCGACACCTTTTTGACCAAGCGCAGCCACCGGCTGCATGACCACCAGATTGATGCCACTGAGGGTGAACCGCTGGTGCAGCCTTTGCAGCAGGGGAAGTAAGCAGGCAACAGCAGAACCGGGTACAGCAAAGTAACGGTTATCCATCGCTTCTTCGATAAAATGTTTGTTCAAGTTGACCATTACCGGCACCGTATAACCCCGGGATGCAGCCCCCTTTGAGGCATCAATAATGGCACAACCACTCTCAACTGCCCGGCTTATTAATTCTGCATTTCGGTCACACCCGGCTGGCATCACCAGAATGTCCGTGACGGAAAAGTCGGCTTCATCAGCCGGAATAAACTCTAATGTTTCGCCATGAAACTCAACGGCACCAGAAACCTGACCAGACTCAACGAGCGGATAAAGGCTTATTACCGGTGGCGGCATACCATTCAACATACCATTCAAAAAAGGTTCTTCCAGCTGGCGAACCAGAGTTTCACCGGCCAGTGTGTCGGCAGCGTAAATAGCAATATTGTATATTCGGTTCATGGATAAAAAGCCCGGAAAGCAAAGTAAAGCATGGAATTGGTTGACATTGTTTCAGCCGCAACCACACCAACAATAAAAAAATCATTGACTCTATACAGGGCGTTGACAACAGGCAAGCAGATTCAGACAGTTCCCTTGAAAAGTTTGAAATACCCGCGGGCAATGGGTTGATCACGACACTCCTGGCGGGCAATACCGCCGGTGAAGACCATGGAACCTGTTATGTGAAAAGGCTCGGCAAATGCCCCAACTGGCTTACCGGTCTCAGCGGTGGCCATACCGTCAGATCCAGTGTCGAACAGGCTTCCAACTGATCAATAGGGGCTAATAACAGTGTCGAGTAACCTATGATTATCTTGGTTAATCTGCTTTTTTTATTGCCTTATTCAACGGTTGCTACTACCTGGGAGGCTGTCTGAGAATAGCGCCGCCCGTAGCGAGGATTGCGAGAAATTGAGGCTAAAAATTTCTGATTCTGAGGAG
>NZ_JAHHPO010000926.1 GCF_024606365.1 Endozoicomonas sp. ONNA2 | reverse complement strand
ATGATTGTAGCCCTTGGAAATCAAGGGTCAATATGGTTTCAACGAATAGTTACAGGTAAATAGGCAAAACCGCCCTGTCCCTGTTTCGCTCTTTGGCAGGCTGATAAAGCACCTGATCATTCGCAATTTTAAAACTGCCGCCAATGATCTCTTTGAGCGCATCAAATACGGGTTTATATTTTCCGGTTTTATCTTCCTTGAGGAAGCTTTTCTGTTTTGCAATGCTGTCAGCATCACGAACAATATCAATATTATCTTTAATGGGCTCTGCATACCTGGAGCGCATGCTGTTCAACAGCGTAATAGGGTTCACGCCTTTTTTGCTGTTTGCCAGATGTTCAACAAGGATATTTTTGCTGAGATCGAGTTCCTTATAAAACAGGGAGATCCCGGTACGTTCAGAGGTCAGAACAAAAGGGGATAAAATGTAATCTTCAAGCATGCATCTCGCCAGCTCCTGCTCAATAACATTTTCCAGGATGTGACCCGGAACGCTGGAACCATTACTCTGAAAGGTAATATCAAGAACTTCTGATCCTGCCTCTTTGGACAAAATCAAGGTGTCTTTACGTCCGAACTTGACGGCCTTGTAGAATTTCTTGCTGAGATCAAAGGCGTAGTTTTCCAGCTCAAGGCTAACGTTTGCCCCCTTCATCAGGTCTGAGTCGGTATTAAAAAAACCTCCCAGGCTTCGGCTAAAGTTATGAGACAATTGTTTTAACAGCGGATCAAGCCTTTTAGCAAAATCTGGAAGCTGTATTTTAACTGCGCCACTTTCCTTGAGCGTTTCAACCAAGTCTTCACTCAAGTCGCAGGATGCAGCCGCTGGGTAATGCTTCAATAAGCCATAAATAGCATAGCTGAGCCAGGTTTTACCGACATTATTAGGGCCACAAATGAGTGTCATATCCCCCAGCTCAATAGCTCCCTGATCAACATACCCCAGTTTTTTAAACGTAAATTTCATCGCCCTTCGCTCTGGAAACGGTTGTGGTCAATTTTTACAGCTACGGATTTTATGTCTCAATAGTACACGATCAGACACCTTTTATGGCAGAGAGCGCCATTAATTTAGCATCAAGCAGGGCATCCGCTGCCTGAAGATCCGTTTCAAGGTATAAATCGATATCGCCCTCGCTGATGGTACTCGGGACCCAGGGCCCGTAGAGGCCGAAGACCTGATGAGGTGGGAGTGAGCGGATTCCATCAGGGCCAGAGG
>NZ_JAHHPO010000925.1 GCF_024606365.1 Endozoicomonas sp. ONNA2 | reverse complement strand
ATGCACGGTCGTGACACAAGTGGTGCGGTTGCATCCCTGAGTTCTGTTGCCAAGCTGCCATTTGCCTATGCGAAGGATGGTATTTCTTACACCTTCTCTATCGTGCCCAAGGCGCTGGGTAAGGACGAAGAAGGTCGTCGCAAGAATCTGGTGGGGCTGATGGATGGCTATTTCCACAACGAGAGCGGGCATGAAGGGGGGCAACACCTGAATGTAAACGTCATGAATCGTGAGATGCTGGAAGATGCCATGGAGCATCCTGAGAAGTATCCTTCCCTGACGATTCGTGTTTCCGGTTATGCGGTGCGCTTCAACTCGCTGACGCCAGAGCAGCAGCGTGACGTTATCACCCGTACCTTTACTGGCTCGCTGTAAAGTAGCGCCAGAATTAATCTCTGAAAGGCCAGCTCTGCTGGCCTTTTTTGCTCATGACAGTGATCTGCCTTTTACAGAGACAGGCGGGATAAACAGGAGAGTCACCATGTCCCTTGGTCGTGTCCATTCCATGGACTCATTTGGCACGGTAGACGGGCCGGGTATCCGTTTTGTTGTGTTTATGCAGGGCTGCCACATGCGCTGTCGCTACTGTCACAACCGGGATACCTGGGATCTGCGTAATGGCGGTGAATTGCTCAGCCATGAGGAGGTTGCGGAAAAAATCCTCAAGGTGAAGGGTTTTTTGACCGGTGGCGTCACGGTGACCGGTGGCGAGCCGGTGTTGCAGGCTGAATTTGTGGCAGACCTGTTCGAGGCGCTGAAAGCGCACGGTATCCATACCTGTCTGGATACCAACGGGTTTGCCAGGCATATCACGCCGGATATTGAGCGGCTTCTGTCTGACACCGATCTGGTGCTGCTGGACATCAAGCACATGGATGAACAGATGCACCAGAAGCTGACCTATGTTACCGGCAAGTACACCCGAAATTTTGCCATGTATCTGCAGGCGCTGAAAAAACCAACCTGGATCCGCTATGTGGTGGTGGAAGGGTATACCGTCGACCCTGTCTATGCGGCCATGCTGGCAGATATGGTAGAGAAAATGGATTGTGTCGAGAAGGTGGAAATCCTGCCTTACCACAGCCTGGGCGTGCATAAGTGGGATGCCTTCAGTGAACGTTACGAGCTGGAAACGGTGCGACCGCCATCCACCGAACAGCTCGATGCAATCAAGGCGGAGTTTGATCAGCGAGGGATTTTGGCAGCTTATTGATGAACTTTCTTATGGGTTGGGTTGTCTACAACAGTCATCAATTTTGATTTTACAACTTAACCGATGGGGTGTGTTGATATGTTGCAGTCGGCTGATGGCAGTCCTTCGTTGTTAACCTCAAGCTCTTCCGTAAATTCTTCCATAAATGGGAAGCCTGATACTGCGTCTTCTGGTGAAGCGCTTCCCTTGTCCCCTGTTTTAACCGGCTGGGGAAGGATGGTTGACCATCAAGGTGACAAATCCCTGCCTGGTATTCTTCCTCCAGCCTGTGATGAGACTATCGAGGCGTCAGCTTTGCAAAGAGGGGTGGAAAGC
>NZ_JAHHPO010000924.1 GCF_024606365.1 Endozoicomonas sp. ONNA2 | reverse complement strand
TGCCCTATCTGGACCTGGTGGACTCTGGCAGCGCAGAAATCGGTGATGTGGTGCTGGCCATCGGTAACCCATTTGGACTGGGGCAGACAGTGACCATGGGCATCATCAGCGCCACCGGCCGTAATGACCTGCAGCTGAATACCTATGAAGACTTTATCCAGACCGATGCCGCCATCAATATCGGCAACTCCGGTGGTGCCCTGGTCAATGCCTATGGCGACCTGATTGGCATCAGCACGCTGTTATTTTCCCGCGGTGGTGGCAGTGAAGGGGTTGGTTTTGTGATTCCTTCCAATATGGCCCGCTTTGTTATGGATTCCATCATTAAATATGGCCGGGTGATTCGGGGCTGGCTGGGTATTGAATCCCAGCCACTGAGTTCGACACTGGCAGAAGCCTATGGTGTCAGCACAAAAGTCGGTATTTTGATCACCGGCGTTTATGAAAACGGCCCTGCCGACCAGGCGGGTTTGCAACGAGGAGACATCCTCACTGGCATCAATGGCCAGAGCACACGGGATGGGCGCAAGGTAATGAATATGGTGGCCCGTATTCCTCCTGGCCAACAGATGACCATGCAGGTGTTGCGTGATGGACAGCCAATCGAGTTGACAGCTCAGGCAGCCACCCGGCCGAAGATTGTTAACTGACGGTATTGCCCGGACCTTCCTTGTATCCTCAGACAGCCTCCCGGGAGGCTGAGCCTTGCAAAAAACATAAAACCACAACGTTTCTATCGGGCTTGCCCAAGCTGCGCCAAGCAAACATACAAGGCTCCCATTGCCGGATTGAACTTAATCAACCGAAAGTGAGTCTAATCCAGAGTCTGCGTAACCATGAACGGCTTCAGGGACTGCCCGATAATAACGCCCGCCTGGTCAACCCCCGTTACCAAAATAACGCAGAAGCAGCCATTGCGGCAGGCAGACTAATCCCGGACAGTCTCCTCACCGCCATCTCCGCAAGCCTATACAGGAGGGTATTATGGACACGCTGTTAAACCATTTGCAGTCCCTTGGTGTGGACAGCAGTACTGTTCTCGTCACTGGACTGGATGAGAACCCTGCCACATCCTGGGGTCGAAAAGTGACAGAGGCCAAGGTCTATACAACGGCCTGCTCAGGCGATTGGTATGAAAGTACTCACGCACTCTCTGATGCCGCTTACCATCCTGCACCAGTGGTTGCCAATTATTCCCCTGTGTTGTTCATGGGTAATCCCGTTAATAGTGAAAAGAACCGCCATTTATCGAGCCGGGATAAAATAACCGCCGTAATTTCTGCCTTTGGTCCACGGCATCCCTTCATGGGCAGTATGGCAATGCACTTTTTCGCTGACTCCATTTGTTGCAAGGAAGAGGAACTTTCTCCCCTCGCCAGCCATGCTACGAAATGCAATTATCTGTTTTCTGCATTTCTGGCTTATCAATATGCCGGGGAACTCGAAGCCGCCGAACGGATCCTGACCAAACTTGAGCAAATTGATACGAATTTTCTCGATCGTTATCTGAGAACTGTCGAGCTATATCAGGTGATTTCCAGACAATCACCCGCTGCCATGGATTATGAGCAAGTACAGGAACTCAGTCGGTTGGTCCAGGAGACTGAATTCTTTCCCGCCGCCTGGCTGCTGGTGAGACTGAGTTGTAATATGGACAAGCTACTGCTGGTTTCCCCCTTTCAGATTCCGCGCCTGCTGGTCCCGTTCCTGGACCGGCAGATTGAACTGAAGATATTGGGGCGAGCCTTTGCCCCGCAGCTGCTGGATGCCTTCACTATCCACATCACACTGACTGAAGAAGAGTTCAAAAGCTGTCTTGAAAAAATCACGCCAGTGGACTTGTTTATGCTGGATTTAGGCGGACTGCTAATGAATTTGGGGAAGAGGCGTGAGAATGTAACGCTTGACGAATATCCGCAAGGCTTCAGAACCATGCTCGCCCTGGACTGGAATGACATCGTTATTTCCCGAAGGAAAGGAGGCAGGAATGAACTCCGCACCCAACGCAGACAGTACACTTTTAAAAAGGTCAAGCAAGTGATGGAGGAATCAGGGAAGAAAATGGCAGGAACCAAAGCCTTATTAAATGATTTAACCGGTGACGTCTTCAGGGATGCAGGCAAGGACACCAGGAGAAGAAGAGCATATAAGCGCTGCACACAAAAACCCGAGGTAGAGGCCTCACCCTTTACAAGTGGACTCATAAAATTGACCCAGGGCCTGATGTATCTTTGTTCCACAGGTTTTGAAAGACATCCATCGTTTGCCGTGGTAAATCTGGTAAATGCTGTGAATGCAGGCTGGTCCCCACTGCTACTCAAGGATGCTGGTGATATTCACTTGGGTTATGGCCGGTTTGGAAAGGCCCTGGAAAAGTATCAAGATTTGCGCAGTTACTCCGGTTTGCCAGAGGCTCTCGAGCAAAGGCTGGATTCGTTAATTGAAATCTGTGAGCTGAATATACCTGGCTGCAACTTCACTGCAGGAAATGCAGGAAATGCAGAAAATGCAGAAAATGCAGAAAAAGACGCTGCAAGTGCGCCCGTTGTCGTCAAGGCTGGCAGGGTGAAACGGAGAAAAAACCGAAAGTCCCATCAGCATAGCAAGGTGGCAGCCAGCCAGACTGTAGCAGCCCCGAAACAGCAAAGCCCGATCACGGAGCAGGCACCGCAGACCGGGCAGGGCCTTTCACTGGCGTTGGCTAATGAACCTGTACGATCAGATTCTGCAGATAGCAAGAGTCCGGTTAAGCCCCCGGCGCTGACAAACCAGCGTTCGCCCGTTATAGCGCCGCAACCGTCTGCGAAGGTAACCACCACGGCACGACAGCTGTTTATACCAAGAAAAGGGTACTTCAGCGATAGCGATTTGATGGTTCAAAGGTTTATCCGGGAGATCAATACCCATCGGGAAAAAAGTAACCTTGTCGCAGAGAAGCGTTGTATTGAACAGTGGCTGAGGCAGGATCGGGTCTATGGGCGTATTTGCGAAGATGCGGCCTGGTTCTATCTGCGTCAGTGTATTTTTTCCATGCAGATGGACGCTGTCATCCTGGCCGGTGACAACCTGGAACCTGTCAAGAATCCACAACAGCAAATGCTGCACTTTGCCCTGGCGTGGCTATGTCGGGCCATGGCCTGTTACCTGGCACACCCCATAGAGAAGCCTGTCCTCAGCGCCAGGTTACAGGATATGCTGGTTCAGCTACACCATCAGAATCCTGAGCAAAAAAAGGACGCCGAGGCTTGCAAACGCCTGCGTTCCGGATGTTCCGGTTTCGGTCATGTGTTTTCTGAGCTGAGCGGGCGGACCGAGGGCAAGATGAGAAAAGCTTATGATGACAAGGGGCGTACGTTTTTTGCGTTAAAACGCATTGCTGATCCGCTGTATTACCCTTAAGGAGCTGTCCTGGAATAACTTCGACATTTCTACAGACGCTACCCGCCACCCGCTTCCCGAAAAGCTGGAACCACTTGTGCTTTTGCGGGCAGCGGGAAGCGGG
>NZ_JAHHPO010000923.1 GCF_024606365.1 Endozoicomonas sp. ONNA2 | reverse complement strand
ATGCCCTTCAAACACTACCTATAAAAATTCTGGTTGCCCATGGCACGGGCCTATTAATGAGATCCTCGATCATCTTGATACATGTTCAAATATTCCTCCGGAAGATTGGAAAACTATGATGCAACACGGTCGTTCAGAGGATGCCAAAACCATAAAGAACCTCACTAATGTGGTAGCAGAGCTGAAATCAAAAATACAGGAGCAAAATTCCAGTACCTCGTTGCTACCTGGTATTCAGCAATTTCTATATGACCTTGAAAAGCGCAGCGCAGCTAATACTTGTCTTATTGGAAGCCTCCAAAACGAAATTTCCACTCTTCAGTTTAAAATTGACACTCTTCAGCTTGAGGGAGCGGCATCGGAAAATTTACCATTATCCAGCCTGGAGCCATTGGATGAAGCCGCATCAACGGTTGTTAATGGCGAATCCCGTACTTCCCTTGTCAACCCTCCTGGCTTGCCTGCAACTACCAGAACCCTTGCAGTCGATACAGACTTTATTGGACCAACCCCAGATGGTTGCTGGATATGGAGAATCGATAATTTTGAACACAAACGGAGCGAAGCTCAGGTTTTCGAGGAAAAAAGGGTAATACATTCACCTGAATTCAATACTCGTTCTGGTTATAAAATGCGTACCAGGGTCTACCTGGATGGTAATGGAATCGGTAGGAAGACACATATCAGCTTGTTCATATCTTTATTGAAAAGCAAATTCGATGCTGCTTTGCGTTGGCCACTCTCATTCAATGTTTCTTTTATGATTATCGACCAGCTTAAAGGTAATCACGAGATCGAAACTGGTCACATGAAGTTTCAAAGGCCAATAGGTGATAAAAAGTCCTTCCTCGGCTTTCCTTGCATTTTGCGACTCACTAATCTGGAGCATGGATACGTCGTGGATGACACGATGTTCATCAAGATCTTTATAAAAGATTGACTCCGTCGCAGTTGTGTTGAGATAGCTCCTACTGTTGTATATGGGCGTTCCATAAATACTTGACCAATCGTATATTTCTGGCTTGGTGGATAATCACTATGCAAGGCGGAGCGTAGGCAGCACAGCTATGTTAACGGAGTTTTAACGCCGCACAACTGCATGGATGCAGTAGCCAGAGCATCGCAGGAGCTGTTGCCTAGAGTGACTGATCATTTAGCCAGAAAACATGATTTCATCTGGTTAACTACTTAATACCCACCAGATTCATCAAACATGTGCAATTTATCAACTGGCCTCTTCAAACCCAGTAACTCCTCAAGTAGCTGTTTATTTTCATTCGATAAATCGCAAACCAACTCGCGTTGATGTTTACAGATCAATTTATGCAGTTCCTGATGTGACGACAGCAGTTGCCGTAATGATGTCAGCCGGTGGTCGAAAAGCCAGTCGTATAATTGAATATCTGAATCGATGGTTGAACGGTTGTTTTGCGGGGCTTTATTTTGATGACTACCATCAAACTTGGTCACTACTCCCTCGTCAGGCTTAGTTCTTTTAAATCTTTGCCGATCAGGCGCCAACTTGAGCTTGACAAAATCTGGGGGTTCAGCGTTGAAAATAGCTTCCATGCGATCCATGAAAGCGTCGGTGCAAGTGCGCATATAATGCTTGTACGGCTGGTAGATGAAAGGAAGAAGACTCATCTTTTCGGGGTGCTCACCCCTGGCTTGTGCCAGCAACACTGCAAGCTTCATTTTATTCTGGTCATTCAGGTTGCTGGCAATCATTTCAACCGTGTTATCGATCAGATAAAAAGCCTCTTGAAAGCCTTTCAGCAGTTTACCCATGTCCTCTGACCGGGTTTCCATCAATGTATCTGAAATTGCCCCTTTCAGAGCGTCAATATTTCTGGGGAAATGGTATTTATAGGCGGCTTTCAAGGCATGATTGCATAATACCAGCTTTGGATTCCACCCGCTATTTTCTTTGCTCTCTTTTTCAAAGGGACTGAAACACGCGGAAAGTAATGACTGTCCATCGTCGTCAATACCATTCAGGGCCAACCCTGATTTTATCCAGTAAACAAGTGTTTGGGTGTCCGTATAGAAGTTATAGCGATTCATCATCCTGACAAAACGCGATGCCTCGCTGGTGCATTGACTGATATCCAGCCCATAGTGAGCCAGCAGTCCCAGTTTTTCGCTGTTGAGTTGCCGGGCTTTGACAACTGCGCCAAGTGGACAGTATTCGGAACGGGTATCACCATCACCGATAGTGGCTCCGGCCCGCAAAAAAAGCAGTGGCGTACCACTCCATGAGTAATATGAACACATGGCTTCAATCAGGGCGGTGTTACCTTTGCTATTTTGTGCGTTAAGTATCTTCGGGTTTTCCCTGACTGCCTCCAGCAATATGACCATAAGCTCTGTGGGAGCACCAGCCTGGCAGACGTTATGTAATGGTGTGTCACCCAGACGATCGGGCTTCAGCGAAGCCCCGTTTTCCAAAAGCCATTTAACGACGTCATCTGGACGCTTTGGGTACAGACCCCAATACAAACTATTCCTCGGATAAATACAGCTTTCATGGCTAAACCGGTGCAACATGGTTTCCCCGGCATGGTTAATGGGCTGATCGATATCAACCCCCTCCTTACTAAAGTACCATTCCAGCTTGTCCAGAATATTTTGGTCATGCACGCCAAATGGTGAATACCAATGCACCGTATCATGGGAACCATATGCAGATACCTGACATATACTTCTGGATTGTTTGGCGTGAATATCGACGGACCTGTCCTGTAATAGCGTATCTAATTCCTGAATATCCGCATCGGTACGAAACAGCGTATCGCACTGACATTGGGGAGAGCGGAGCAATTGTGTTGTGGGGGTTTTGCACACGACCCGACCATCGAATTCTCCTGTATCGTCAGGCTGTATTGACAGGTGGTGGCAAACCACAGTGGGTACGGGAATAACCGACTTGAAAGCCGTGAGTGCCTCAGGCGTAACGTTATTATTCATAAAAAATCTTCCAGAATGCGTTTTATGTAAATTTCAATCGAAATAAATCCATTTAAAAAAGCGCAAGCCAATTGCTGGATATAAACAAATTCAGTCTGGTATAAAGTGGGAAATAATCAAGTTTACGGTTGGAGCGCACCCTTGGGACCGGGCGCAGAAGGGCTTGTTGCAGTTAACAAAAACCTACCTGTTGCGCCTCTAAAGGCTGGCAGTACGAAGTGATCTTGGCAGTGGTATGAACTACCGCAAAAAAAGCGTGCGACAACTGCTCAACCTGATTGTGTCCGGCCAGTTGGAACGATTGATCATCACCCACAAAGACCGCTTGTTACGATTCGGCGCGGAACTGGTATTCGCTTTGTGCGAAGCCCGGAACTGCGAAGTGGTTATCATCAACCCGGGTGATCAGCCTTCCTTTGAGGGGGCCGGCCAACCGGAAGAGCTGGCGATGGATTTTTTGGAGATTATCACTGTGCTTCCTGCTCGCCTTTACGGCAGCCGCAGTCGCAAAAACCAGCAGCTGATGGAGAAATTGACCAAAGTTGTAGAGGATACTGGGGAGCCATGAGCGAAGAAGCAGCCATGAGTGAAAAAGACTCGTTTCTGACTGACAGCCTGTCACTGACTTTCCAGACCCCCCTGAACATCTCCCCTGCCCAGAATGCCGCCCTGTCCGCTATAGCTGGGCTGATGTCGTCCATCGAACGTGGATTATATGTCCAGTGACGTAAGGGACAATCACTGGCTTCCCTGAAAAACAAGACCATTGCCCGTTACCGGATTCCTGCCCGGTACTTTAATGCAGCCAAGGCCAGCCTTGAGGGTAAGATTCGCTCAATCATATCCAATCTGGCAAACAATGAAGACAGTTACCAGCGTCGCATCAAGGC
>NZ_JAHHPO010000922.1 GCF_024606365.1 Endozoicomonas sp. ONNA2 | reverse complement strand
ATATTAAATTGGTAAAATTCTTCCGGTGCAATCAAAACCTTACGGATTCAGGTTACAGTTAACTTGGGGGTTATTAAAAATGTACAACTGCAATTACTCAATGTCTTTTACGAAAACCGTTCAACCCGGTAGCATCCCGCAAAGCAAAACGGATGAGATGATGGATACGGGAGACCCTCTGATTCCTGCTAAAAAGAGTCGGTATTCGGCACTTGATAACGTATCTTTGCCCTGCCGCACTGTAACCATTGTTGACGTGGAACATGAGTTCCCTGGTTTACAAATAGCAGAGTTTGAAATTCCCGGCGATTCATCACAAACCAGCTCAGCTGCTGAAATAACACAGGTTACCTTAACCTCTCGCTTTCAAAGTCTGTGCAACGCGGATGATGGCGAAGAGCTTGCTCGCTTATTATCCAATACTGATGAAACGACACGGGACAAGTGGTTCAAAAGCTCACTGGCATTCAACGAAAAAAATGATACTCCGATGATATATGCTGCCCGACATGGCTGTGCAGCAGTAGTTGCAGCATTGATCAGCCATCAGGCAGATCCCTGTGAAATCAATCCATTGTCAACCTGTCAGTGTCATGCACTAGCGATTGCTGCACAGGAAAATCAAGGGAAAGTCATTCAAGAAATGACCAAATCCAAATATTTTGATCCTGATAAACCCAGGGGAGATGGCGCTACTGCTTTGATGGTAGCCGTAGAATCGGGTCATACTGAAATCACGAAATTACTTCTGGAGTGCAAAGCTGATCCCAACTACAAAGTTTGTTGCACTGGAGATTTTTCCGGGAAGAGCGACATACCCCTCAGACTTGTCGGCAACTTTGGAGAGCAAGAAACAAAACCATCAACCAGTACCAGTTATTATACGCCTGTTATGTTTGCAGTAAAATCTGGTAACGTCACTATTCTTGAGCAACTACTCACAAATGGTGGAAATCCGAACAGCGTTGATCCGGCTAATCCACTTCAGGCTTCTCCATTATTGATAGCGGTTAGCACCAGAGCTTCTTCAGCAGAGACTGCCAATCTTTTACTAAAACACAAAGCTGATATGCACAAGCCGAATTTTTATGGTCTGTCTGATGTTGATAGTATTGCTGGCTCAGTTTCAACTAATATTGGAAACAAGATTGAATCAGCCAATAGGACGCCTGAAAAAGATAATCGCTTTCCTACACTGTTTGAAACTGTATGTTTTTTGGATAGATTAGATTTTTATAATAGACCAAATGAGCTTGTTGAGGTTTTTTGTAATTATTATCGCACACCTAAAGGTACAACAGTTGATGCCCAATCCCTGAAGTATCATTATGCTGGACAATACTTATTAAAATATGTTGCTTTTCAAACCGATCCTTTTGAATTTGATCAGATTAAATCAATGAAACATTTTCTCTGTCAATCGCTAAGTTCGTTACTTGTATTAAACTTTGTGTTTGGTCAGGAGGAATCTTGTAAATCCTCATTTGAAAAATATAATGCAGCAACAACCTATATGGAAGAAATAAAGTCACGCTTACTCAGTGATATTGATAATGCAGATACTACCAAGCTTCAAGAAAAGATAGTGTCAGCACTGAAAAGTTTTAATAACTACTTTTTGGATCTTAATGATGAATTTGTCAATATGTTTCTTAATTACAATTTCATGATGGATGGCATGACAACATGCTCGAAGTTGAAAGATTATTTTCATAATTTGCTGGTTATATGTGAGAAAGTTAAGGAATCGGAATCCGCAGGTTAATTTCCAATAAATCAGACTGAAAAAAAATCAGGGTCAGGCCTTCCTTTTTAAACACATTCAAGATTCAAGACCTGACAATGGTTCCCCTTTTGGGAACGGAGCAGAGCATAGATGACCCTGCTTTTCTTGAAGCCCTCACAGACTTTCCCATGAGCAAATACCTGGTAAAAACAGGTGTCCGGGACTGCAGTTATTTTAATGGACATGAAAAATATTTTGCTCTGTGCAACTTTTATCATTTTTTTTTGTCTACATAGATTAACAAGGAACACGCAACTTATTTTGGTTTGCTTAACCAATCAAAAATACTGCGTTGTGTGGCAAATAGCAGCGAAGTACTAAACAAAAGTTTTCAATATGAACATTTCGACACCAGACAGACCTGCAAGCCCGGCTTATCATCAATTAACCAATGACGAAGTCTGTGATGATTCTACACAGCCTGGCAGCTTATCAGTTTCCCTGGCTCCCACTACACACCGCACTCACTCATCGTCTATTGATCCATCCTTGACCGGCCAAATCCCTATTTGCAAGCGTGCAGTTGAGACTAAAACCGAGTCTCTTTGTCAAAACAAGTCTGTCACCAATGGCGGGGTGAAAGCTCATGACCAAACCGGCCACATAAAAAAAGCAACTAAAGAACTCCACCATGCAATCATGTACACCAAGAACCTGGAGGATCTGACGAATGACGATATTCGCGCCCTGATTGATAAAGGGGCCGATGTCAACGCCGAAACCAGACTCAGTCACAAGAAGACCGCTCTCCATCTTGCCGCTTTACGTGGCAATCAAAGAATCATGGAACTACTTGTTAACGAGGCTAATGCTGACGTTAACGCCATAGCTGAATCTGGTGTTACCGTAATGGAGTGTGTACACCAAAAAGGCTCCATTACGCCCCTGATCCCTTTTATGGTAAATGCCGGATTCAATGTTAATGCTGTTTGTGATCTTTCCGGGGGAACAATGCTTGTTCATGCGGCCAGGGAGCAAAAGTGGGAGCTGGTGGAATTTTTATTTGCCAAAGGTGTCAATCCTGATGATCAGATCGACGACTATGGAACAGCACTTCACCTTGCGGTTCGTCTGGCTCAGCCGGAGATCATTGACATGCTGATGAAGCATGGGGCAAACATCAACGCCAGTGTCAAATATAAGTGGAGGACTGCTCTTCACCTTGCGGCTGAATCTGGCCAGCGGGAAATCCTGGATAAGTTGCTTCAGCATAACGCGGACGTCAACGCACAGGATAGCGATGGCAGGACGCCACTCTACTATCTCACTTGTGCCGATGGTCAGCTTGATACCATCAAGTATTTTATGAATACCTTGATTGTCAACAAGGCTGACATCAACCATCGGGACAAATATGGGATAACGCCACTCCACTTTGCGGCTAAAAATGGTCAGCTGGACACCTTTAGCTACCTGCTTGAGAATGGGGCCGATAAGTACGCCAGGACCAACAGTGGCAAGATGGCTCTGGAAATCGCATGGACCAATGGCCAAAACACAGCAAAAATGCTGGAGATTCTGGACAATAACGGACTTGATGTTAGCGCCCCCTGTAACTCTAAAGGTGGAACGCCGATTGCGTATGCCGCACGAAACAGGCAATGGAAACTGTTCGACTCTCTAATATTACGTGGGGCTAAAATTGATGCATGGGAAAATGAAAAAGACAAATATACCCCCCTCCACTACGCAGCTTTAGCGGACCAGAAAGATACAGTGAGAGAGCTGGTGAGCAGACACGCTGACGCCAATTCACCAGATATACATGGGGATTCAGCTATCCATTATGCCGTGTCGTACGAAGGTTACTACAAGGAAAATTTGGCAGATCGACAGGATATCCTTGTCGACTTGCTTGAAAACGGAAAAGCTGACATCAATGCCCGAGGATATGGAGGGAGAACAGCCCTCCACATTGCATGCCGTGAGGGTGAGTTAGAGATAGTTGCTGAACTGCTGGAGCGAAAGGCCGATTTCAGCATTCTGGATGATGATAAGAAGACAGCTTATGATCGTACTTTTGATCGCATAAAATTTGACTGGGATGCTCCAAAAGAAAAAGAGAAGATCAGATCTTTAATGAAAGAAAATAAGGCTGATGTGCGAGGAGCCGATGTGAGGAAAGCAAAAGCAGCGGAAGAGGGTAGAGCTGAAGCAGCCGCCAGGCAACGCACTTTAAGCGGGTTAACGCATAAAGTGAAAGCGTTTCTCCAGTATGATCGAAAACGCTGAGAAGCGTTTATTTTCAAGGGTTCAGAGTATATCTAAGCGGTCGAAGTTTTAGCCGGAAGCACCAAATAATAACAGTGTTATTACAACTGACCGACTTGTTACTGATTGATACAAAAGCAACTGGTTAACTACTGAAGTTTATTTCTATGAAGTTTTCTCTTTATATCGAATAAAAAGCAATATCGACGCTTCCCGGCAGGCTGTCCGAGAATAGCCATTAAGGAATTCTTCCTGATATTACTATTGTCCATTCTTTCTTTAGCTTCTGCGAACGA
>NZ_JAHHPO010000084.1 GCF_024606365.1 Endozoicomonas sp. ONNA2 | reverse complement strand
GGAGTGCCGGCACAAGGAGTCAGAAATATATGATTTCATATGGTTAGCTACTTAAGTTAGCCGCTAACCTGGCAACGGATTAGAGGAAATAAAAAGGAGGCAAATAAAAATTGAACTTTCAGCTACCTTACTTGTCAGATTTTAAGAAAACATTAATTCATGAAGCTGGATGTTTTCAAAAATAAACCTGGAAATCGGGCGTTCACCTTATTGACTTATGTCTGAGTAAGTAACGAAAGGGGTATTATCATGAATTCAGATATTAACAGCGTTGGCCAGCGCGGATGCAGTGGTGATTACAGCAATGCAACGGCCGGATTGGCCCATAATAGGGAAAGCACGGGCTCATACTTCGGTCATTCCGTTTCTCTTCGTGAAAATCAGGAAGCTCAGCCTTTAATCCAGAAGCCCATCAGGGATGAAGAACATTCCGATCTCCCCAAATTCAGGGTTCGCGAACCTACACCACCACTTGGCAACTTTTTGTTCAGAACTCTTAACAAAATTCAAAATAGTATATTCATAGCTGAAATGGAAAGATTACATCACCCTTGCCTGATTCTGAAAATCTCATCCCATGGTACAAACGAGTTAATTGAAGGGTGTCTGGATTTTCAACATTTGTTGAAATGCTACATCGACATTATCCCGCTGAAATCAGGTATTGGATTTGGTTACCCAACCAATCCAGGCAGCGTTAAAATAGAGTCGAAAAATGGGGAAACGATCATTACGTTTACAAGTTCTCTTGGATTTAAGCCAACAAAACTTTACATTAGTAATGAATATTGGAGTTATTATAATATTAATCAGCTGATTGCAAAGTATAAATCCATGAATCTCATGTAGTGTTCTGGTCATATTTAAAGTACCGATCTTAACTACTTACAATAGACATTAAGCATCTATCTATTAATTCCAGAAGCAAAAGCTTTCAAGCACGAAGAGCACAAAGGAAAAGAAAAGCGCTTCTTTGCCGTGAAAAATATTTTGCTCAACCATT
>NZ_JAHHPO010000921.1 GCF_024606365.1 Endozoicomonas sp. ONNA2 | reverse complement strand
TTACAAGGTTCAACTGCTGAATTTAGGTTGAACAGTGTTGAATTCTCGTTCACTCGCTGTATTTTGAGTTTTTAATTATGAGTTTTCCTGTAAACAATCAGCGCTCTGACTATCCCCCGCCGAGCTACGACGAAGTGATGGCGGCAGGCTCTGTCACTGCATCAGGTGTTGCGGTGATTCCTGAAACGCAAAGGATGCTAAAGCTGCAAAAACTCGCAGACCAATATGAATTTTCAAACAGCGCAGTATGCAAACTTCGCCAACTGGAAAATTACCATATTGTGGTTATCGCTGACGACAGTAGCTCAATGACTCATCATGCCCGTCGGGTTTCTGAAGAAGATCCTTTCGGCTATGTACCTTCACGTTGGGATGAACTTTGCCGACGGGTAGGCGTAATCATTGACCTTGCCACAACATTGAACAAAGATGGCCTCGACATCTATTTTTTCAACCGGGGTACCTTTCGCAATATTACTGATCCGGAAAAGGCTCGGGAGTATTTCGAGGCTCCCCCTGCAGGGAATGCATCCCTCAGGCCAGTTTATGAGCAAGTAGTGAGAGATAATCAGAGAACTAAACCGGACAGCAAGGTCCTGATTTTTATCGTAACAGATGCAGAGCCAACCCAAAAAGACACACAATGTCTAAATACCAGCTTTGATGGTTGGTTAAAGTTCAGGGATACCCCCCGTCAGTATCCAATTTCAATTATGGTGTTCAAGGATTCCCAAATAGATCTTGACTGGATTAATACTCTGGACAGAGATTCCACTGCTGTGAATTTTAGCCGTGATTACCTGGTCGAAAAACGGCATGTAGAAGAGGTGCAGCAGCAGAAGCATTATTTCGAATTAAGCGAAAAACAATACCTGTTAAAATTCCTGCTGGGTGCTATCGACCCTGTTTATGACAGGTTGGACACAAAAGAGCTTACTTCAGAGCAGTTGGCTGAGTATTGGGTTGGTGAATCATCTCCTCAAACTGCGTTGCAACAACTGAAGCAATGTATTCTGGTGTAGCTGCGATTTTTTACACAATCTTTTTTAACACCAGAAGGCTGTCCGAGAATAGCGCCCGTAGCAAGAAATTGAGGATAAAAACTCCTCTCTGCCTATGGTTTGTGAGGCCGGGCCAAGTACTCAGTAGACTGCATTTCCTGCAAGCGACTGCGTGTTCTTTGAAACTCAAACGACAGCGTACCACTGCCATAGAGCGCTTCAAGATGAACTTCACAGGATAAAATCAGTTTTACGCCCCGGTCATAGAACTCATCAACCAGATTGATGAAGCGACGGGCCTGATCATTGCGATTGGCATCAAACCGGGGGACAGCCTGAACAATGACTGAGTGGTACAAGTGGGCGAGTTCAATATAGTCATTCTGGCTGCGGGGACCATCGCACAGATCGGTAAAGGTAAACCAGGCCACATCTCTACTTGATTTCACGGTGTTAATAGGGCGCCCTGATATTTCAAGGCTCTGGCCCGTCTCAATATGATTCGGGTCCGCAGCCAGTTCTGAAAAGATCTGCTCCAGTTTTTCATGGTTTATCTTATTGAGCGGCCAGTAGTAAGTTTCAGCTTGCTCCAGAAGACGCAGGCGATAATCAATAGTGCCATCAACATTCACCACCAGGGTGTGCTTTTTAATCAGGTCGATGGCCGGCAGGAAACGGGCTCTTTGCAGCCCATCCTTATAGAGAAGGTCGGGATCCACATTCGATGTGGCGACCAATGTAACGCCCCGCTGAAACAACTGTTCCAGCAAACCGGCGAGGATCATGGCGTCCGTGATGTCGGCAACAAAGAACTCGTCAAAGCAGATGATCCTTGCCTCTTTGGAAAGACGTTCAGCGACCATTGACAGCGGATTTTTTTGCCCCTCCAGTGTCTTAAGCTCGGCATGCACCCGGCGCATAAAGTGATGGAAGTGCATGCGCAGCTTGTCCTGAAAGGGCAGACAGTGATAGAAGGTGTCCATCAGCCAGGTTTTACCCCGGCCAACGCCCCCCCAGAAATAGAGGCCACGCAACGGCTCCCGGGTGTTGCCCAAGGCACTTTTAATCCTCTTGAGAAGTGATTGTGGTTGGATCAGCTGTTCATAGAGGTTTTGCAAGTGTTTTACCGCCGCAGCCTGGGCCGGGTCCCTGCTAAAACCTTTTTGAGTGATATCCCTCTGATAACAAGCTTGCGGGGTCATAATCATATACTGGTGGATAAAGGGGCGCTGCTTATTGAAAGGGGCGCTGCTTATTGAAAGGGGCGATGCTTATTGAAAGGGGCGATGCTTATTGTTTTCAAATTGCCAGCCAGGAGGCTGTCAATGTAACTGGACTTCGAGTGGGTGACAAGGCTTGTCTGAGGCACCTTAGGAATTGTCTGAAAATAACTTCCACATATTCAGATGTTCCACCGCAATCA
>NZ_JAHHPO010000920.1 GCF_024606365.1 Endozoicomonas sp. ONNA2 | reverse complement strand
CACAAGTGGTTCCAGCTTTTCGGGAAGCGGGCGCGGGTGGCGTCTGTAGAAATCTCGAAGTTATTTCAGGACGGCTCCTTAATGAAATATCCGGGTTGGGGTGCAGAAGTTCTTGAAAGCTTCCTGGTGATCCCTGTGTTGCGGGATCGAAATATCAGCAAGCAATGGGAACTTTTTCTTGGGAATTAACTCTATCTAATTGGCAGGCAACTGCACCGCATGACTTAAGTATCAATATTTTATGGGATCCCTGAAATGCACAACATAAATTATCGAGCCGATGCAGTGAGTCAGAATCGACCATCAAGGCTGGCTGCCCACGAGCAAAAGTCTGACAGGAGTGACTCCTCACAAAATAAAACCAGGGCTTTTTCCAGTCGCAGGTGTGTTGCGCTGGCTGTCGGTTCAGCAATAGGCATTATGGGAGCACTGTATTATTTGGCTAGCAGCCAAAGCAGTGTTCAACAGCCGTCATTAAGTGAACGATCAATTGGTCCAATATGCCTAAATGCCGACCAAGCCAGAGCTTACTACGGAATGCATACCCCTGATGACAATGATATTTATTGCAATTACCCGGATCAGAGACCGCCCGAACAGATGGCCGAATTAGTCTATCATGGAATCATTAGCTTGATTGAGCACTCAGGAAACATACTTTACCATGGCGCAAAAAACACCCTTGAATGTATCAATCGAGGGCTTGTCTGGCGACAGTATATTGATCAATCTGTGTGCGTTCGTATGGATGCAGGTACTTGCAGCTCTCTTGGTGGATATACTTCTTCAGGTGGCAGTATATGTATGCCGCCAATTGCCCTTGAAAGCTATACCAGTAAACTATGCTCCAAAGATCTTGTGGTGCTTTGTAAATGGCCAAACTCTCAGGGTATAAATTGAACGGCCACTGCCCGCTATGTGAATCAATATAATTACCGAAACTATTAATCCAGAACTTGAGCTGGAGAGAGTCCATAGCGGTGGCGCTGATTTCATAGCAGTCCTCATGCTCAATGTACGTTTGATCTTCAGGTTGAGTGAGCGGATAACATCCTGTGCATCGCCAGATTTCGTTCATCGTCATAACCCTTGAACCGGCAGACCAGGAACAACCGAGGCCCTTGTTGAGCCAGCCCCAGGGGCATGACGGTTTGCCTGAATAATTGACTGGAATTATGCATGTCTTCGGTGCCCGACACACCCAAAAAATACAGCTCGCTCACATTTAATGCACCTCAGCAATGATCACTCACCGAAAATATTACCTGATTACCACTGATCGTACGTCATGATACAGAGAAAGTTTATTT
>NZ_JAHHPO010000919.1 GCF_024606365.1 Endozoicomonas sp. ONNA2 | reverse complement strand
CATAGCCAAAGCTATGTGACCGGAGTTGTAACGCCGCACGACTGTCTGGATGCAGGTGCCAGGCAGGAGTAGTTGCCGAGAGTGTCGGCACAAGGAGCCAGAAATATGATTTCATAGGGTTAGCTACTTGACACATCAGAAGTTAATTGAGTTCGCAAGTTTTGTTTTAAACTGCTCCAGTTACGCCAGAACATATCAAGCAGCACGGATTCATTATCAATATTCAGATCACTGTCATCGGCACCAAGCTCCAGCAGTCTTTGGGTGATTTCCCAGTTACCAAGGATCGCAGACTGGATTAAAGGTGATGCGCCCCGGGAGTTCGTGGCATTCAGGATCAGCCTGAAATCGGGGTGTTGCGCCAATTCATTGAGTACAGCCATGTCGCAATTGCTGACGGCTTGATGCAGGGCATTCATGCCGTTGAAAGTTTCAGAAATTCCTGCACCATTGAGCAATGCCAGGCGAACCTGCGAAGCATCTTTCTGTTTCGCTGCCAGTAACAGCGGGGAACATTGATGGGACCGGGAACAGCCCGCATTGACCTGGTTATGACCCATGGCTTGCAGTCTGACATCCATAACGGCACTGTCAGATCCGGAACTGGTACCAGGCGGAAGATGACGGCCGGGATGACTCACAGCGCGTACGGACCCTTCCTCAAGTCGTTCAAGGGTAAGACCGGAAGGGCAATCTATTTTCGGGTAAACTTTGCCGCTTCTGGTACACAAACCGTAAAATTCAGCAGGACGCCCATAAACACTAAAGCCACAAAAAACCACTGGCTTGCCAGAACCCGGTTCATTGTGATTGGTGATGCTACTGTTACTGACGTTATCCGGACAGCCTGTGTGCCCTTGCCTGCTGTTGGCTTGTTCAGGGGTGCGGTAGAAGTTGTCAGAACCATTTCTGGCAGATCCAATGGTTTGCATATTAATCTTCCTCTATTTAAAGAAGGTAAAAATCTATAAATAAACTGCATTCCCCAATGGAAAAAAGGGCATGCAACTGCGTCAACGGGTCAGCAGTTTTTGTCAATCAGGTGAAAGGTAACTTCTCAAACATTACTGGCAAAACATAGCTCCATATTTCTACAGGCCTTAAAGGTGAATGGTAATGTACGGTAGTACTTTATATTTACCAGTACTTTTTGTTGAGCCAATACGGTAAACGGATATTGAGTGAATTGTCGTTGCTCCCTCGACTCAGCAGGAGTTGAGCAACCTCGTTGTGTTCTCTGAGAGATGCAACCATGTAGGGTGTCAGACCCTTACCTGAAGCCTTGTGGTACCCGGTGGCATTGACGTTTGCGTTGGCGTCCAGGAGCAGTTGAACTGTCGGCTTGTGACCCCTCGCGCTGGCAAGGAACAGTGCGGTCCAGCCTTTTTTTGCTCCGCAAGACATAGCGGCATTGACGTCGGCATTGTTATCCAGGAGAAATTTAACGAATTCCTGATGTCCTTCGCTGGCAGCACTAATCAGGGGAGTGCATCCCTCTTCAACACCGGCATTGTGCATAACAGCATTGACATTAGCACCATGCTCTACCAAAAGTTTTCCAACTCTGGTATCACCTCCCAAGGCGGCCAAGTGCAGGGCCGTACGGCCGCTATAATTGCCCGCATCGTATTGAGCGGCATCAACCTTTGCTCCCTTGTTCAATAGATATTCAACCATGCTGCTGTGGCCATTGCCGGCAGCAAACATTAGGGGTGTGTAGCCGTTACCCAAATCACATCCACTCTGGCATTCATTAACATTAGCCCCATTCTCCAACAGAAGTCTTGCGCTTTCGATGTCTCCTCTTGCAGCGGCATACCCCAAGGGTGGAACGGCCAGCATCTCACCGGAATTGCTTATGATTGCATTAGTACTTGCACCGTTTTTTATCAGTATTTCAATAATTTCAACGTGTTTATTACTGTTTGATTTACCAATAGCAATCATCAGGGGGGTAGTAGTTCCCTTCGGCACTTGCGAGTCCTTGATTAAAGCATTGACATCTGCCCCAAACTCCAACAGGAGTTTGACTACGAAAGGCTGCAAGCGATCGGCGGCGGCGTGCGGCAAGGTAACCTTCCGGTTCCGGGGTATAGGTGGCATGAACTGATTTCAGGCTCTTTTGTGGAACGTGGGAGT
>NZ_JAHHPO010000918.1 GCF_024606365.1 Endozoicomonas sp. ONNA2 | reverse complement strand
CGTAACAATAATTGGTGGCTTCAATAAATCCTGCAATACTGCCGCAATCAAACCGATTCCCCTTGAACTTATAAGCCAGCACACGAACCCGTTGGGCCTGGGCCATCAGGGCGTCGGTAATCTGGATCTCACCGCCCTTGCCCGGTCCGGTATCGCGAATCAGGTCAAAATTAATATCAAAGTGATCTTCCAGGCTGCGCTTGCCGCGACCGGTCACCATGCAGATATCGGCCATGCCTGCAGGGCTTCTTCAACCCCGTATTCAATCAGCGGTTTGGAGACCACCGGCATCATCTCTTTGGGCATGGATTTGGTGGCAGGGAGAAAGCGTGTACCGTAACCGGCGGCGGGGAATAAGCATTTTTTGATCATATAAGCCCGATCGTATGATTATTGACAAAACGTGATCTATCAACCATTTTGTATGTACATAAGGCACACAATAATGATATGAAAGTATTTAACTGGAATTGTGAAAAAAACGCATGGCTCAAGGCCAACCGGGGCATCTCATTTGAAGAGATCATTTTTCACATAGAAATGGGTGGAGAGCTGGCAATTACTCATCACCCGAATCAGGCGAAATACCCTGGCCAGAAGATATCGATTGTTCAGGTTGAAGACTATGTCTACCTGGTACCCTTTGTGGAATCAGAAAAAGAGATATTTCTCAAAACCATCATCCCCAGCCGTAAAGCAACAAAACAGTACCTGGGAGGCACCCCATGAATCCAAGTAAACACGAGTTACAAGAAGAACAGGAAATTCTGGATGCGTTTGAAGCGGGAGAACTGGAACCAGTTGATAACCCGGAAGCCATTCAACACACTCATCAACAGGCGGCAGCGAACACCTTTAAAAAAGATGCACGGTTGAATATTCGCCTGAGCAGCCGCACACTGAGAGCCCTGCAAAAAATGGCTCTGGAAGAAGGCATACCCTACCAGACCATGATTGCCAGTGTGCTCCATAAATACGCAGAAGGCAGACTTGTTCCCAGTGAGAATATCTCAGGCAAACAGTAGAAAACGTCTTTTTCTGAAAACTGACTACTGGCAACTGCCCACTTTCTTAACCATCTTACTCACCGT
>NZ_JAHHPO010000917.1 GCF_024606365.1 Endozoicomonas sp. ONNA2 | reverse complement strand
CGGCACGACCGGCTTCCGAAGGTTTCAACGTCTTCTGAAGTTACGGATTCAGGCATATGAAAACATATATATCTGACTTATTGTGTTGGCACTCTCGGCAACTGCTCCTGCATCCATGCAGTCTATTCTCGGACAGCCTCCTGGTACCAGCCCAAGCAGCCAGAAATATTCGATTCCATATGGCCAGCTATTTATCTTCTCCGGGTCCGTGTATATCAGATTGCCGGTGATAAGGCTTCTTGAGTGGAACAGAGCCAATAACATTGCTGATAAAATCCTCCGTAGTTCTAATATTTGAAAGGCTTCTATTGATTTGGTGAATAATTATGATCTCCTCGACGTGTAATCTATTTCATTCGCAATATGCATCCCTGGTTACTGAGGATAGTACGTCTGAAACGCTTGACACTCCTTTACAAAGAAAAGGGGTTCCAGCTCAGGCCACTGCTTCTGATAGTCTTTCAACGCGTACTGTAGAGCCCAAAGTTACTAATAATTACCTTGGCTCTTCAGGCTTTAGCTCTGTTTTTTTTGATACCAGATCTCCGGAATATATTCTTCTGGTAAAAGCCATCCGTGTTATAGAAAAAGGTCCGGCTTATAATGATAATAAGCTTGGTCCTGTTTCCAGAAAAAAAATGACAGTTTCTCAGCTGAGGAAAATGAAGACTGACCTAAAAGTTGAAAATGATAATAAGTTGAGAGAGCTGCAGCGTATTACAGAAAAAATTGCTTCAGTGCATACTGACATAAGGCAAGAAGATATTACATATCTTCTTGAGATATTGTCTGATTTTTACAGTCCTGATTATTTTATAGAATGTATGATATCTATAATGCAAAAAATATTTATCGATCATTGTAAAGCTAAGAGTCTATCAATAACTCAAGCTGACATTGATGAGTTTAAGCAAAATTTTAAGATAAACCATAAATTTAAAGCGGTAAAAAAAACATTAATTAAAGCCAGTAGACAAGAGTGCGGAGAAATTATTGAGCTGATCTACAAAATTGTACTTGGCAAGGATGATATGGGAAGGATATCGTCTTTTATAAATTGGTTTTTAACTTGGGATATGTATTGTAGTGATAATATTGTCTCCAGTTGCATTAATGGTGATGGCAGTCATTATTGTGCACCCTACTTTAGCCCAGAGCTACCGATCAAAGTGGCTTTGAAAAGTTTTGGTCGATTGCCACACTTAAGTGAAAGGGAAAAAGAATTTCTGGAGATGAAAAAGTGTGGGGGTAATTTTGATGTACTCAAGGTTCAGGTGTTACATTTCAATTTGCTGATCGGAAAAGATGTTAACCCGGAACTGGTGGTTTCCCGTGTACAAGATGGTTGTCAGAGATTTGAGCATAATTCGGCCATTAGTATTCATGATCATGCTGAGTATATTGATCTGTTGCAGTTTTTGCATACTGCAACAGTTTGTGTCTTGGAAAAATCTGAGTACGATGCACGCCGATTAATTGAATGTTACGAATACTTTTCCCCTCTGCAGCCTTCAGCAGGTGTATTGAAAAACTATATGCAGGCCAGGTGTGAAGAA
>NZ_JAHHPO010000916.1 GCF_024606365.1 Endozoicomonas sp. ONNA2 | reverse complement strand
AGAGTGACTGAACACTTAGTCAGAAAATATGATTTCATTTGGTTAACTACTTAGTAACATTGCTGATAAAATCCACCGGAGTTCAAATATTTGAAAGGCTCCTATTGATTTGGTGAATAATTATGATCTCCTCGAAGTGTAATCTATTTCATTCTGAATATGCATCCTTGGCTACTGGGGATAGTACGTCTGAAACGCTTGACGCTCCTTTACAAAGATCTTTGCAAAGACCTTTACAAAGACCTTTACAAAGAAAAGAGATTCCAGCTCAAGCTCCTGCTTCTGATAGTCTTTCAACGCGTACTGTAGAGCCTGAAGTTGCTACTAATTACCTTGGCTCTCCAGGCTTTAGCTCTGTTTTTTTTGATGCCAGATCTCCGGAATATCTTCTTCTGGTAAAAGCTATTCGTGTTTTGGAAAAAGGTCCGACGTTTAATGATGAAAAAATTGGTTCTGTTTCCAGAAAAAAAATGACCGTTTCTCAATTGAAGCAAATGAAGAATGACTTAAAAGTTGAAAATCTTTTTAAGTTAAGACAGCTGCAGCTTATTATAAATAAAATCTCTTCTGTTACATTAGGATCTCAAGAAGAAATAAGACAACAAGACATTGCTCGTCTTCTTGAGATATTGTCTGATTTTTACAGCCCTGATAATTTTATAAGTTGCATGATGTGTATTATGGATAAAGTGTCTGAAAAATATATTAAAGCCATGAACGTATGCAGTGCTTCTACGCCCATCACGGCTGCGCAAATCAACAAGGCTGCATCTATGAAAGTACCAATAACTGTTGCCGACAGGCATGAGTGTGGAGAAATTGTCGAGCTAATTTTCAGGATTGTACTTAGCAATGACGATGTGGGGAGGATATCATCTTTTCTACAATGGTATGCATTTTGGGAAAGGTATTTTACGTTAAATATTATCTGCAGCTGCATTAATGTTGATGGCAGTCATTATTGCGCACCCTACTTTAGCCCAGAGCTACCGGTAAAAGTAGCTTTGAAATGTTTTCATCGATTGCCACACTTAAGTGAAAGGGAAAACGAATTTCTGCTGATGAAAACCTATGGGGGGAAGCTTGATGTAATCAAGATTCAGACGTTACATTTCAATTTGCTGATCGGAAAAGAGGTTAACACGGAACTGGTGATTTCCTGCGTAAAAGAGAGTTATCAGAGATTTCAACATAAGTCAGACATTAGTGTTTATGATGATCCTGAGCGTTATGGGCTGTTGCAGTTGTTGCATACTGCAACAGTTTGTGTATTAGAAAAATCTGAGCACGATGCACGACGATTAATTGAATGTTACGAATACTTTTCCTTTCTGCAGCCTTCAGCAGGTGTATTGAAAAACTATATGCAGGCCAGGTGTGAAGAA
>NZ_JAHHPO010000915.1 GCF_024606365.1 Endozoicomonas sp. ONNA2 | reverse complement strand
GGTGTGGGTCAGGTGTGGGTCAGGTGTGGGTCAGGTGTGGGTCAGGTGTGGGTCATTAGAGTTTTGCCCTCGGGAGAAAATAACAGCAGAATTGTGTGAATTAGCCTGTAAAAAAAATGGCATTGTGCTACGTTATGTTCCTGAAAAGATGAAAACTGCAAAGTTGTGCCAACAGGTTTTTAATAGTAATCACAAAGCATTCAATTATATTCCTGAAGCATTTAAAACATTTGAAATGTGCCAGTCATTTTGTAAACGAGATGATTCCCTTAGGGGACTTCCTGAACATCTGACAGAAGCACAACGGACAGAACTGTATCAAACTGCCTGTCTTTTTGGTTTTGCATCATTGGGTTCTATGCCAAGGCAATATGTCACTTACGATTTTCTTAAATCCATTTGTATCCAAAAAGAGTACAAGCATTCGCCACTGGCATTTGCTTCTGGAAATCAGGCAATTCATTGAATTGGAGAATAACCAACTATCCAGACAGTTGTTGGAACTAGTTGACAATATTGAAAAAAATTCATCCCAAGAGTTGAAGACAGTGGCAATGTACCAAAAAGGGATAATAGATATTTCCTATTCCATACAACAAGATTGCTGTATCTATATGCAGCCGGTTCCGGTTTTTCGCAGGAGGCTGATATTGCTGAATTAGCGTCGTACATTCGAACGGTTCTGTATAGCGCCAATTCAGAAAACATTTGGCATATTGCCAAAGAGCTGGCCTATTTGTCGAAACAATCGGGTTCCATCGGTTATTATCGTTATATTGATGCCGTGGCAAATATCTTGAAAGCACCTGTCAAAGCACCTGTCAATGTTGCCTTACAGTTTGAAAATATCAAACAACTCAGTGATATCAACGGATTTTCTCTACTTGAAAACAAAAAAACGCTGGTCCCTTATCTCACCGCACTCAAAACAAACATTGAAAACATAACCCCGGAATATTCAATAGCCTTGCTCCGTGTCGTTGAAAATCTGGAAAGCAAATTTTCTGGTATGTCACTACCTCAATACTTCGGATACTTTTTCTCGAAAATATCCTGTGATGTGTAAATCAGCGAATATTATATAGATAC
>NZ_JAHHPO010000914.1 GCF_024606365.1 Endozoicomonas sp. ONNA2 | reverse complement strand
AAAAACCCGCAGGCGCTCAGGGAAACGGCCACATTTGTTGAATCCGCCTGCAACGAATTCCTGTCGGGACTCATGCCTGCGTCTGGTACACTTAATCACCTCCAATCCCTCCTGGGTCGTGAAGATCATGAATACCAGGCATGGCTTGCCCGGGTAGCGCAGGAAATACTCTACTGGACGGCACTGCAGCCCTGTGAGCCCGGCTTTGAACAACTCCCCGAAGGGGAATACAACCCGGCCGACTGTTACCTGAATCATGTAACAAATGATAAACACCTCTGTGACACGCTCTATCCTGTGGGTGCTTACACAGCATTAAGCCAGAAAACATTCTTTAATTGTGATGGCCAATTAAATCTTGGTAGCCATAGTCAATCGTTACCACTGTTATCGCTATTGAACGGGCTAAATAAAATGTGTTCTGGTCTATTTGAGAAGCTGAACCGTTAATTATTGATAACTTTTTTCATTAAGGCATTCAGTAAAATGATTATTTCAGGGCACCCAACCTTGTCCAGTGGCATTGACGAAAAGTCAAAAGATGCCAGTTTGGCTCATCCACAGCAAAGTGATTATATCAGGCATCCCTGGTGCAGTTACCGTGTTACAGCGACTTCAGGCTTGCCCATCAGAAATATGCCTGATCATCCTGCCATTGCGCCCCCCCTTTTGAAACGGTCTCGTGTGGCAGCCTGCCCTGAGCCAAGACATGAGTTCACACAAGGCAACCTTGATCATGAATTAAAAAAGTTTCTGCAAAGAGTGGCCAAGTGTACGGACAAACAGCAGCCATTGCCGGTCAGTGACTATAAATCATTTATCAAGTACTTCGGGGAGTTGCCACCCGGGGCTGACCCGGATCAACTTGATTGTGAAGATTACTTTATAAAAATTAGAAATAAACCTTTATATTTTTGTCAGGTACCCCAAGAAAAGTTAACACAAGAAATGTGTTTACAGGCATTCATAAAAGCGCCATATACGAATCTTCAGCATATACCCGATAGAATGAAAACTAATGAATTGTGTCGAGCTTTGGTGCTTCATGAACCGGGGGCCCTTTTTAGTGTACCGGATGAAATAATAAAAAAATGGCTGAATGATGGTTTTTTTGACTTCCTTCTGGAAAAATTTGAAGGGGTCATTGAGTACATTCCCGAAGCAGCAAGAACTGATGCGCACTTTGAAATTGCTTGCAGAAAATCCTGCGATGCGCTGGATTATTACCCGAAGAACAAGCCCATTAGTGATCACTTATTAACCATTGCAATCCAACACACCGGAGCCCTGAAATTTTACCCGGACCACAAAAAAACAGCAGAAATTTGTGAGGTTGCCTGTCGGCATAATTGGTCAGCATTAAAATATGTTCCTGAACAACTGAAAACGGCCGCATTATGCCAAATGGCTGTCGATAATGATGCCAGAGCCATCCAATTCATTCCTCAAGCCTGCAAAACATTCGATATGTATCTGGCAGCGGCTAAAGCTGGCGAATTATCCAAGCCACTTCCCGAATTTCTGACGGAAGCACAACGAACGGAAATTTACCATACTGCCTGTACAAGTGGATCCGAAGTATTGGCTGCTATTCCAGAACAATACATAACTGATCATTTTCTCAAGTCAGTCATTACCAGCAAGAATCACAGGGCCACCCCTCTTAATTTCGCTGCAAATGACAACCTGTCAAAGTGGGTAGGTGATGATAAGGCATTCAAGCTCTATTCCCTGGCTGTCAGCCTGTCTCCTGCTGCGGTGCGCTATGTACCCTGCGACATTAGAAAGGGAGCAATCCTTGATGCGGCGATAAAAAATAATCTGTCGGTATTGCAACATATTTCCTGGGAACACCTGAGTTTGAATCAGCTTTGCCTCAAAGCAGCGGTTACCAAAAAGATGGTCCAACCATCAAATTCAAAGGAAGAAGACCTGTTATTCCAATTAATCAAGCAGAACAAAATACCCTATGTGCCAACGGATGTTCAGTTGAAATTTTTAACCTGTCCCGATATCTCACTGGAAGACAAACTCTGGTTCATTGAAACATTGGATGCCCCTGCTTACACCTTCCCGAACCAGGTCTTGGCGGCACCGCTGATTTGCCGACAGTCTCCTTTAAAGATCTCATGTACCAATCTATTTTTGATACCCCTGATTTCAACCGCTCATCAGGTCACCGGATTTGCGCTGCCCA
>NZ_JAHHPO010000913.1 GCF_024606365.1 Endozoicomonas sp. ONNA2 | reverse complement strand
AGAAAGTCAAGTTTTGTGTTTAGTGGATGGTCGTACGTCTGGTTCTATCGCCCTGTCACAATGATTTGCTTGGGAGATGCCACCAGCGCATCAACAATTTTCTCGGTAATTTCTGAGTTAATGCCATTTTCGATTTCATCAAATAACAGGGTTTCCAGAGGACTCAGTTGCTGCGCATAAATCGCCATCAAGCGAAGTAATCCGTCATTTATGTGACGGGCTTCGCTCTCCAGAAATACCGCCTTTTTCTGATCACCGGCAAATTGCTCTTTAATTTTCAGCTGCACCCAGCCGGATTGCAGAGTTCCCGTCTGGATAGACTCTATCTGTGGGTAATATTGCTGTAACTGTTCCAGAAGCAGCTTCTTTGTCCTCGGGCGCAGCTGGTGAAGAAATGCCGATAGCTGCTCCCCACCAATACCGATATTTTCTCCCTCCGCATTTCTGGCTCTTTTCCGCAGGGATTGAGGTGACAACAAGTCCAGTGACCGGATTGCACAAATCTGCTCTTTCACCACCTTCATTTCATCCGTTTGCAGGCTCGCCATCAGCCCGGCAAGCACAGAACCCTGAAATTCATTGGTTATCAGACCTGAGCGTCCATCGGGCAAGATATAATGCCCATTTTTATAACTGAACAGCGATTGTTCGTTGTCCAGATCCAATATCTGCTCAGAGGTGCACCGGTTCTTACTGCGATTAAAGGAGGCCTTCCAACGGAATTTTCTATCGATGATGGATAAATCAATTTCAATCTCAATATTATTCCGCTTAACCAGTTTCGAATTGATATCTTTAGAAGCCCACTGCCTTTTTGCCAGCCAGCTGCTCACTGCACCACTCATCACCGCACTGGCAAAATCCAGCGCCTGAAGAACGGTGCTTTTACCGGCACCGTTCAAACCGATCAGACAGGTAAACTGGCTGAGCGGTAATTCAAACTCAACCAGGGATTTGAAATTATCAATATAGAATCGGTTGATCACCGCTGTCTCCTTACTTGATGCGGACCCGGTCACCGGCCTTGACTGCACTGAGCAGTTGATCACGCAGAATATCCAGATACTGGTTCACTTCGGCTTCAGTTTCAAGGAAACCAGCGATGCTACTTTGCTGCATGGCATCTCTGGCCTGAATAGTCACCGTTCGCTTGGCGGCGGGAATTACCGTGGCGGTTGTACTTTGCTCCTGATAAACCGGCGTTTTTTCACTGGCACTGTCGGCTACCTTTGCAGCGGATTCACTCTCTTTCCTGCGCTTCTCCGCTTCTACCTTCTTCCGGGCCGCTTCAATAAACCGGTTCAGCCGTTCATAAGCCTGATCTTCATAGTGTTCGGCTTCGGTCTGTTCGCTGCTGAACTGGGCGATGGAGTCGGTGGTTTCGATACGCTGTTTGCATTGCTGCAGTGGATGCAGAGCCTTATTCTGCAATTCAGTGGTGGCACCGGCCTCCTGCAGTGCCCTGGTCACTCTCGCTATGCGCAGTTCAACCCGGCTGATGCCATGACTGCGCTTTTCTGATACCAGCTGATCATTTATTCGTTGAACGGTTGCCACCAGCCCACTGATATGACGCAGCTTCTGATAAGGGCTGGTCATCTTGTAGATGCTGTCCAGCTCCGTCAGGGCTTTGGCCGCCTCGTCCTGTTTTTCCAGGGCCGGTCGGTTGGCCTTGAACTTGAAATTCAGGGCGTTAGCCAGCGTCTGCCAGGTCTGGAACTGGTTGTGGTAGAAATCGCTGACATCTTCGAAATCTTCCGCAAAGTCTGCCAACTCATCACCGTCCTGCAAAAAGCGCTCGATCAGGGCGAAGCTGTTGGGCTGTTCCAGAATACCCGCCACCAGCACCAGGCCTTTTTCGATCTCCGCCTTACCGGGGTAGTGTCCGGTCTGGGCCTTGCTTTTGAAGGATTTCAGGTCTTCGCTCCACTGGTTAAGTGCTCTGACCAGCCTTTCGTAGAGTTGTTTCTCGTCGCTGCCCGTTACGGTGATTGACAGGGCATTTTTCATCAGGGTGGCGGCTTTTTTCAGTTGTCGCTCATCGTGTTGTCGAATCTGCCGGATACGCAGCTCGCCGCGTTTACGGACACTGGTAAAAGCGTCGTAGGCATTCTTCAGGTTGAGATCATTGGTGTTGACGGTAAAACTGATTTTGCCCGCCAGGGCCAGCCGTGCCACCAGCAGCAGGATCTCATTATCGGGCCAGCCAAAGGGGCGCTTGCCAAAATGCGTCACCACATCCCGCAGGTAGACCGCTTCGTTGCGTTCGATTTTCAGGGCGATGTACTGGGCGACTTCTTTTGTCGCTTTCGGGTTGCACGCCTGATCGCCCAGATCAAGCCCGGCCTGGGCGATATCGTCAGCCGTTAATACCGCCTGAAGCTCCTGCAATACATCACCCGGTGTCAGTTGCAGCAGATTGAGTTTGGCAAAGGTGTTTTCAATGACGTATTTGCAGGCTTCATCGACGATGGCCATGGGCGAGGTGGACTTTTTCGGCAGTTTTTTGCCAATGGCAAATACCTCCGCTTCGATAAACAGCCTTTCAAAGTCCTGGTTCAGCCGCTTTTCCCGTTCGATGTTTTCCATCTGCTTTTCCCGCAACAGGTGCTCCTGTTCCGGGCGCTGACCGGCATTCTGCTTCAGGAAACGGTCGGTTTTCAGGAACACGGTGAGTTCATCCCAGAGGCGCTTGTGCTCCCCAAGACGAACCAGTACACAGCCATCCCCTTCCAAAGTTTGGTTGATACTGTGCTGGTCAGACAGGAAGGTGTCGTAATGGACATCCAGCGGTGAGGTCACCTTGACCACCAGATCTTCCAGGGTAGTGCCGCCTTTTGGGTGACCGTTGCAGAACCGGCTGATTTTGAAGTCCTGTTTGTTGGCCGGATAACGGTACTGGTTCTGGCGATGGAGCACACCGTCAAAAACAATGGCTGAGAGTTTATTGGAGACTTCCGGACCCTCTACTTCGGTTTTCTGAATCTCCTTCTCAATCTCTTTTTCTTCGTTGGTGAGGAAGATAAATTCGTCGCCGTTACGGGCAATCAGCAGCTGTCGTTCAAGGCGGTTCAGGCTTGCCTCAATCTCTTTACGCAGGGCGATTTTATCTGCATCGATACGATCAATAGAGAGGGTGACCAGGTTATCCAGTGTGCTTTTTACCAGGTTTACGTAGCGGATCAGGAACAGGGTTTTCAGCACCGAACCATCAAAATCCGTAAGCGTATCCTGTTCGCAGGCCTGGTCGATGGTACGTTTGACAGCCGGCTCCAAAAAACTTTCGATGGGGGCGTAAAAGCTGTGGAACGGGATCAGGATATCCAGCCCCCGGTCTTTCATTTGCTTTGCCGCAGACTGAAACGCATCCAGCAAGGAGCGTTCCCCCATGGCCAGGTGTTTGCCGGTAGCGCCTTTGCTACGGATGGATTCAAACACCTTCTGTACCAGGGGGTAGTGATAAGGCACGAAGGGATAGTTATCGACAAAGGACGGGACATCGCTGTAGCCCTTTAATGAGGCCGTGGTGGTATTGTCGAACGTCAGCTGGTTGCGCAGGATGTCCGCTTTGTCGGCATAAATACCCATCAGTTGTTCCCGGGCATCTTCCGTTTTTGCCAGCAAACGGCGCTGAATGACTTCAGCGGTATTGGAGCTGGAGAGCTGCAGCCGGGTAGAAAAGCGACCCTGGATTTTCGAGAAATCTTCACCCTCACGGCGATCCATCCCGCCAATGGCGGCATCAATATCGGCCTGCGACGTGACCACGACCCAGGCGCGGCCTTTACAGTGAGTACCAAGATCTTCAGTAATGGTTTGCAGCTTGAGCATCATGCGGGAGTCTTTGCCAATAAACTGCCCGACTTCATCCACCAGGAACAGCAGGTTGCGGTCGCCGCTGCGGTCCAGGTAATCGTTAACCCACTTGCAGAAGTTGCCAATATTCAGTGGGAAATTATCCTCGATTTTCTCTACCCACTGCCGGGCGGATTCTTCACTTTGCCCGGAGGCACTGGCCAGAGCGTTGGTCAGGTCATCCCGGAAAAAGTCGTAGGCATCCCGCTCCTGCTCCCAGGTGGAACCCGTGAGTTCGGCAAAGCTGTGCTTGAAGGCCTGGTATTGCCCCCGCTTATCCAGCTCCCTTTCCAGGTGGGCAATCTGGGGATAGTCTCCGCAGTAGCCAACACGCTCATTAAACACCTTGAGGAATACTTTCAAAATGGCGTATTCGCCATCGTCGGTATTGGCCCTGGAGTCGATATTGAACAGAATTACATCGGTCTTTTTGGTGACCGCTGTGGAGATATCTGAAAGCAGAAATGAGTCGTTGATCTTTTCCCTGAAAAAGTCCAGCGCCGTTTTCTCATGGCCTTCTTTTTCAACGACCTTGTTTTCCAGCAGGTAAGAAAGAATCTTCAGAAAGTGGGATTTACCAGAACCAAAGAAACCGGAAATCCAAACCCCGACTTTGTCGCTCATGTTTTCCCCATGGCCGGTGGTGCTTGGCGTATAGCTTTCAAAGAAGGCGCGAAGGTGACGGTCCAGTTCATTGGTGACCACGTATTCATCCAGCTCAACGAACACCACTTCACTGCTGGTCTGTTCTGCTTTTACAACACCGTTAATATCCCGGGTCAGTTTTTTGGCAAAAATCTGTTCAATATTCATGGGTAGCTCGAAAAATGCAGGGCGCTGGGACAATTGGAAAGGTTCAATCAGGGGAAGAGCAAACGCTGCCCGCCGCCCGAAAAACCGGGCCTGCTTAGCTTTTGCGGGAAACGGGAAGCGGGAGGCGACGACGGTCAGGATTCAGAAGCGTCTTTCACTATCCGGCACCAGTTTAAAGGCGCGGTAATAGTTTTTTGATTCGATCAGGCCGAACGGATGCAAGTCACTGCCACTGTATTCACCCGGGTAGAAAAGAATCAACGGTGTGCTGCCCATCACCGCCTGCAGTGCACTGAGCAGCTCATGACCGCGCACCAGGGGCCATGCAGTACCAAGACCGGAAACAATAACAAAATCCTGCTCTGCAACCGGATACCGTTCGCCGATGTAACTGGCCAGTTTGTCCTGGCTCAGCGGCCCCGCAAGACTTTTTTTCAGGGCTTCAAGACCGACCTGCTTTTCACGCTGACAGGCACGGTCAAAGAGTTTTCTGGATTCCAGCAGTTCAACCAGGCTCTGAAATACATTGATATGAATAAATTGATGCCCGCGCCGCTGGAGCTTCTCACTGATATGTTCAATATGGTCCCGAACCATCAGCTCGAACTTTGCCGGGTAGTCAAAGATCCAGAAACCAATTTCATTGCCCAGCCCCTCGTTTTTCAGCAGGCTGGGATTATCAATTCGATCAATAACCTGATCCAGGCGATGTTGTAATCCTTTCAAGGGAAGTTTCATAAGGTACACTCCATGACCGGCTCAAGCTCCTCTCTTTGCAATTCAATTAACCAGCGCTTTGTTTCGGGCAATAGATAGACTGGCTGCAGCAATCTTTGCCGGTTGTCGCTCAGGTAGCCTGCTTCCACCAGTATCCGGATGACACTGACACCGGATTTGTGAATGGTGCCGGGCGACAGCCGGTCCAGTCCTTCGATATGTCGGTATTTGCTGTCCATAAACTGTTCCCAGGCATTGGCGTTGATATCCGGGCGATAAATCCGCTTTGATTCTTTCACTACATCGGCCATAAAATCTGCCAGGGCGGGCGTATGCAGGGCAGCGGATAGCATCAGCAGTTGTTTATAAAGGCCGTCATGGGCTCCGACCAGCTCTTCTATATAAGCCTGTCCCAGGGGTTCAAGCCTGCGCCGAATGGTTCTTGCATAACGAAGGGCCGTCTGCCCTGAGCGTTTTTGTAACGCATTTGACCGGGTTACCCGGGCAAGCCACTCCGCCTCTGAGTCCGAGGCCAGCATCAGCTCTGCCACCACCCGGGACTCCGGCAGGAAAAGGCCACCGGAAGTTAAATCTGCCAGATACTTTTTTGCTAATGTCATATAGTCAATATCTTGTCTGCTGAAAATTATGGCTTCTTTTTAACGTCATATATCAACTGATAGCCAGCCAATAAGCGTAGCCATATCCCAGGGACGCTACCGCCCTTGGATGGTACCGCTGACTGTTATTGACAGAGGGAAGCATGGGTCCAGGTAGCTCAGAATGGAATTTTTAAGTGGGATTAGTGTATAGATTTCAAATAGGGGAATGAAGGTGTAAATATACGATCGTACTGTTTGAACAGCAGGCAGGGCAGCACTTTCGGCCAGAAGCCAGTGCCAACAGAAAAGAAGACACTGGTATTATAGCTTGTGTCCGGTGCAAACAAATTTGCCTTATTCAGAAAGGTAATATCCTGCTTTTTTTATCTTGTTGTCCCCAATAGTGTGGGTTAGCCTTATTGCAGCAGTGGTATAGAGGTCGCTGCAGTTCAAGAATCCATCATTGCAAGAAGAAAAGTATTTCCATAATGTCTGCAGAAAACCGACACAAAAAAGTCTGGTGGAATATTGCCAGGTTTAGAGGTTTGCGCCCATAAACTACCCCTCTGTCATGGACTAATTTATTTATTGATTTCACTCGCTGCGCATTACGGAGCATTCGGCCACCCATTCCACTAACATTCCGCCACCGATTCCGGAAGTATCTGGCCACCCATTCCGAAAACATTCGGCCACTCCCACCGGAACGCAGCGTCGCTTCGGTTTGCAGCTTAGGGCGCAGGTTCGGAATTCGCCAGTTTTGCTTGTTTCTTGCGCAGTCACTCACCCTTTAAAGGGACGCGGTGAGCGTTATGAATCAGCCGCTACAGAATCGCATCTGCCAGTGCCGGATCACCGATCAGTTCATGCCAGTGATCAACCGGCATCTGGCTGGTAATCAAGGTGCTCTTGAGGTTTTGCCGGTCTTCAACCAGCTCCAGCACGTCTCGCCTCTGACTCTCGTTTAAGGGGGCCACAGCCCCCAGTCATTCAAAAGGAGTAAGTCGGTTTTGGCCAGCGTCGTCATGATCTTCAGGTAACGACCATCAGCACGGGCAAGGCTCAGGTCCTGAAGCAGTCTTGGCAGCCTCTGGTATTGGACTGTATAACACAGGCTTTCTGAGCCAGGGCACAGGTCAGCCAGGTTTTACCAGCCCAGGCTGGTCCGGTGATTATGTGGTCATGAGCGAGAATCGTGGCAGTTTATGAAATATCCGGGCCAAGAAGAGCTTTTCTTTTCCTTTATGCTCTGTCGAGTCAGCGGTAGGAACCTCCCCTTCCGCTACTCACAGTACCGGACGTGAGAGTCTCCCCTCATTCGGCTCTTCTTATCCAACCGTTGGTTTCTGATGTATTCGCCAGTGAACCATAAACGCAGGGTCTCTTCTCTCAATACTTGCCAGCCCTTGTCTTGCTTCCCTTCAATTTCTTATAAAAAGGCTTAACCCAATGGCACTGACTTTAAGCCGCCTTGGTATTTCTAACGTCTTTATTGACTCTTACGTTAACCGCTGTTGTGCTTTGGTATATGCACTGGTTTTGGTATTGGATAATTCGTTGCCCCTGACGACCTGGTCCCTGGCCTCATCAATAAGGGCGTGTCGGCATGACTTGGTATCGCTGGCGACCTGCCTCATGAACAAAGTCAAGGTTTTGATTGGGGGGAAGTCCCTGGCTATGAAGCGCTGATAACTGGCTTGAAATTTGCCTGCCCTGTGGTCCACAAAAATTGATTAAAGTCTGTTAACGATTTTCCTGTGGCTTAAATACGCCTGTTGAAAGATAACGATCACCCCGGTCACAAATAATCGCAACGATGGTGGCATTCTCTGTGCATTTTGACAGTCTCAGGGCAGCAGCGACGGCTCCCCCTGAAGAAACGCCGCAGAATATGCCTTCTTCACGAGCCAGCTGCCTCATACACTCTTCAGCTTCTGTCTGACCAATTTCCATTACTGCATCAATGGCGGAACGGTCAAAAATCGCAGGCAGATATTCGGGACTCCAACGACGGATGCCCGGTATCTGAGCAGCCTCTTCCGGCTGCAGGCCAACAATCTGAATGTCAGGGTTCTTGTTTTTCAGGTAACGGGAGGTGCCCATTATCGTCCCGGTGGTGCCCATGGAGCTGATAAAATGGGTAACCGTACCCCGGGTCTGACGCCATATTTCAGGCCCGGTCGTCACATAATGCGCAAGGGGATTATCCGGATTGGCAAACTGGTCAAGAATCTTGCCCACACCCTGTTGCTGCATTTCCAGCGCTTTATCCCGGGCCCCTTCCATACCATCACTGACCAGAATCAGTTCTGCACCATAAGCACTCATTGCTGCACGACGCTCGGCGCTCATATTGTCCGGCATAATCAGAATCATTCGATAACCGCGAATGGCCGCTGCCATGGCAAGCGCTATGCCTGTATTGCCACTGGTGGCTTCGATTAAGGTATCCCCCGGACTGATGGCCTGCCGACTTTCAGCTTCGGCGATCATAGACAAGGCCGGGCGATCTTTCACTGAACCGGCCGGATTTTGTCCTTCCAGCTTGAGTAGTATGAGATTTGTGCTTTTCCCTTGCATACGTTGCAGACGAACCAAAGGGGTATTACCAATAATCGACTCTATTGTTGGATATTCAATGAACATATAACTCACTTATTCCAGCACACAAATGCCCATGGCGCGTGAAAATATTTTGCGCCAACCTCAAGGATGAAAAATGGTTAAGCAAAATATTTTCCACGGCAAAAGAAGAGTGAATTCTGGCCGTTTATGAGAGTGATGTGACAAGGTGACAGGACCAGTCAATCTCCGATTACCTTAAGAGCGGCGATTATCTCTCCAGTACTACAAAGGCAATCGCATTATCCTGCTCATCGGCAAGGCTAATGTGAAGCCGTTTAACCCCTCTTTGTTGCTGCAGTTCAAGGCCATACTCGTATAAAAACAACTCAGGAGCACCTGAAGTATTATTTCTTACCTCTATATGCTGGAATGAAAGCTTGCCGATTCCGGTACCAAACGCTTTGGCAACGGCCTCTTTCGCCGCAAAGCGCTTTGCTAACCAGGCCGGTGAGCGTTTCTGCCATTGGGATAACTCATGGTCAGTCAGGATTCTGCCGACAAACGCCTCACCCAACCGACTGAGTGAGCGCTCTATTCGATCAATACGGACAATGTCTGTCCCTATACCAACAATCATTTAAAACGCATTCCGTGCTGCTTGCAACATAAGCGATTTTATTTCACGCACCGCTGGTTTCAAACCCGTAAACAGGGCACGGGCAATGATTGAATGACCGATATTCAGCTCATGAAGACCGGCAATCATCGCTACAGGCTCAATATTCTGATAATTAAGGCCATGACCAGCATTAACGATCAGCCCCTGTTCCAGGGCAAACACAACCACAGTTCTCAAGCGGTCAAGCTCTTCCTGCATTGCTTCAGCCGTCGATGCGTCAACATAACTGCCGGTATGCAATTCAATAGCAGATGCTCCCGTCCTGACAGCTGCCTCAACCTGACTTACATCAGGGTCGATAAACAGAGAGACTTCAATACCCTGTTTTTCCAGGCGATCACAGGCGGGAGCAATAGTATCAAAAAGGCCTTTCACATCTAGCCCGCCTTCAGTGGTGACCTCTTCCCGCTTCTCCGGAACCATGCAAACATGTTCAGGTTTGAGTTTTTCAGCAATGCCAACCATTTCATCGGTCACTGCCATCTCAAGATTCATTCGTGTCTGTAAGACACCACGAATTCTAAATACATCATGATCCTGAATATGTCGGCGGTCTTCACGCAGATGCAGTGTGATGCCATCTGCACCCGCCTCTTCAGCTTCAATTGCAGCCTGAACAGGATCAGGGTAACGAATACCCCTGGCCTGCCTGATGGTTGCAATATGATCAATGTTGACACCCAGCAAAATACGCTGATGAGGAATCATGAATACACCTGTTGTAGAAAATGGCGCATAGCATTGTGCCACCGTTATCGGGATCTGGAGAATGCACCATTTTCTACGGGTGGCCTCTCCGGTGGTGATTATGGTTTTCTGTTAGTGAACAGCATTCGGCTCTGCATAGGTCTGTCGCCGATCAGTGGTTTCATGGCCTGCCTGGTAAACCGCTTAAAACCCGGATAGAGTTCAGCATCAGAGAAATCCCTGACCGAAAGTGTTTTAAGCAACTGCGCAGTGTAGCAAAACGGTCTCTCATGGTAGCCCACTGGTCCATGGGTCAGTACCAACCCATGCTCAGGTTCAAAGCGGTAAACCATGCCTTCTTGTAAAGGCGCACCACTTACATCCCGGTCAAGCGATGGCGCATAGCCACAGAGTTGCAGCAAATCCAGTTCAAATGAACGGAGTAACGGCTCAAGAGGCGCGTTCTGATTAAGGTGGGTCAATATTTCCCGGTATAAATCCGTCATACCATCCACCAGTTGCCCCGGGATCATTGATCTCAGCAGCAACTCATTGGCATAGAACCCACAATAAAGTCGTTCACCCGTCAGGAAAGTAAAGCGATCAAGCTCCAGGTCAACCAGTGTTTTCAGCTCACCTCGTCCATTCCAGCGTACCATTACCTGATGAAAAGGCTGTAACAATGAAGCCAACCGGGACTTCGACTGACGAACTCCCCGAACCACCATGGCCACACGGCCATGACCTGCCACTAAAAATTCAGCAATGACCGAGCGCTCTTTATAAGAGCGCCGATGCAACAACCAGGCTTGATGGAATTCATTGCCAATCACAGGTTGTGATCATACCCCAGACTTTTCAGGGCACGCTCATCGTCAGACCAGCCTGCCTTGACCTTAACCCAAAGGTTCAGCATGACTTTTGAATCGAACAGATGCTCCATATCTTTGCGAGCCTCCTGGCCGATTTTCTTCAATCTTGCTCCCCCCTCGCCAATAACAATAGCTTTCTGCCCTGCTCTCTCCACAAGAATCAAGGCACTGATGGTAAACAGCGGGCCTTTTGGCCGCAACTCATGCTTGAACTCTTCTATCTCTACCGTCACTTCATAAGGCAGCTCATCACCAAGCTGCCGCATGACCTTCTCCCGCACCAGCTCTGCGGCAAGAAAACGGGAACTGCGGTCCGTCAGCTGATCTTCAGGGAAATGATGGACAGCTTCCGGAATCAGCCGGGTAATCATTTCATCCAGCTGTTTCAGGTTATGGCCGTGCTGGGCAGAGATGGGTATCACCCCATGAAAATCCATGTTTGCCGACAACGACTCAAGATGCGGGATCAGTTGCCCCTTATCCGTAATCTTGTCCACTTTGTTAAGCGCAAGAATAACCGGACAGCGGGCACCTTTTACCTTGTCAAGGACCATCTGATCTTCTTCATTCCAGGTCAGGCGGTCAACCACAAAAACAATGGCATCAATACCTGTCAGGGCACTGCTGGCCGCCTTGTTCATATAACGGTTGATGGCTTTTTTCTGAACCTTGTGCATGCCCGGCGTATCAACATAGACCGTCTGAACCCCCTGCTCTGTCTTGATACCAAGCACCTGGTGACGGGTAGTCTGAGGGCGGCGGGAGGTAATGGACAGCTTCTGCCCAAGCAGATGATTCAACAGGGTTGATTTGCCCACATTAGGTCTGCCAACAATGGCTACGTAGCCACAGCGGCTCAGTTTTGAAGCGGAATCGGCAAGGCTGAATTCATGAGCAGCGGGCTCTTCACGATTTGCATCAGATGTCATCTGTTTTCTGCTCTCTATACGCTCAATACACACTTGGAAACTGTTCCGCATTTGCCTGAAACTTATTAAGATCCCTACCCGCACAAGGACAAATAGCCTGTCTTTTGCGGGCAGCGCTTACTGCGAAGTTATTCATGAACGTTCCTTAATGATCAAGGCCAAGCAACTTCAATGCATTGCGAGCCGCCTGCTGTTCAGCACCACGACGACTGGACCCTTCCCCCCTTGACGGCTCATCCAGACATTCCAGTTGGCAAATCACGGAAAAATGCTGGTCATGAGCCTCCCCCTGAATATCTGTCACCTGGTATTTGGGCAATGATTGCTGGCGTGCCTGCAGATATTCCTGCAAGCGGGTTTTGGGGTCTTTATTTTGCTCATCCGATGTGGTCAGTTTATCCAGGCGAGTGCTAAACCAGGCGCGAATTCGCTGGTGGCAAACGGCCATCCCTGCATCAAGGTAAATCCCGCCAATAATTGCCTCAACCGCATCAGCAAGAATGGACTCCCGCCTGAAGCCGCCACTTTTCAGTTCACCGGAGCCAAGACGAAGAAAATCGCCCAGCTCAAATTCCCTCCCAAGTTCGGCAAGGGTTGCACCGCGGACCATGCTAGCCCGCAGACGGCTCAATTGACCTTCTTTGGCATCTGGAAAATGCTCATAGAGGGTTTGAGCAATAACAAAGTTGACAATCGAGTCGCCAAGGAACTCCAATCGCTCATTATTACGGCTGCCAAAGCTGCGATGGGTGAGCGCCAGCACCAACAGGCCCTGATTGGAAAATTCATGCCCTAATTTTTTTTGCAGTCGGGCAAGTTCGAGCATTTTCACTGAGTTCCGGATTTCCAGTTATGTGCAAATTACAAGATCAAGGTTATGAAAATTAATATCTCGCTCGCCAGGAGGCTGTCCGAGAATAGCGCCAGCGAGGACGACAGAAAATTGAGGCTAAAAATTCGGTTTTGTGAGGTGAATAGCG
>NZ_JAHHPO010000912.1 GCF_024606365.1 Endozoicomonas sp. ONNA2 | reverse complement strand
CACTTCGTCGTTCGGCTCGCGCAGAATCACGCTGCCGCCACTGGTGATATTGGTTTTCCAGTCGTCCCTGGGGGCCTGGCGGCCATAACAGCCAACAAATTCGCCGTCAACAATGTCAATCCGGTAGTCGGTATGGTCATTATTGATATAACGTTCAATAAAGAAATGCTGGGCTGTCAGCTGGTTCATAAAGGGCTGCAGCATATTCAGGGCGTTCTCGTTCTCCAGGCGAACCAGACCGGTCCCGCCCCAGCCGTTGGTGGGTTTATATACGGCACGGCCACCCCATTGCGCCATGCTGGCCTTGAGCTGGTCCAGATTATTGTGGTGACACAGGCAGTAATCCGGTGTGTATACCCCATGACGTTGAAGCAGGTGGGTGGTCTTGAATTTATCTTCCGTCAGGGCAAAGGCCTGATAGTTATTAATGATGGGTATCAGCCGGTCCAGCATTTCATACAGGTACATCTGGTACTCGCTCTGCTGGCCTGCGTTGTAAGAATAAAACAGATCCAGGTCTTCCATCACCACGCCGTTGCACAGAATCGAACCGTTGTGGGCCATGGCCTGGGCAAGATCAAGCCCGGTGATGGCATTGATATCCCGCTCCCGCAGTTGTTCAACCAGCTTGCGCTGGATGGTATCACCACCACCATTCTGGTATAGCCAGATCCCCACGGTGTGTTTTGTCATCATCACTTCTCAAGAAAAATACAGTTAATAAAGCCTTACTTGATACCTGATTCCGGCAGTTAAGTTTTATCCCCATGGTATCAAGCGGGGTAAATATACTTGGTCATTTACGCTTTGCTAATGATCTTGCAGATGTTCTGTACAATCCATGATGCAGGTCAATCAATGGTGCTGAAATAGCCAAAAAGTCACTCAATAAACCCGATACAATCACCCTTGAATTGAGAGCGGATGCTCTCTTTCATCACCTTATTAACCCCAATCACGAAGACAAACAGTGGACTTTAAAGAACTCGCCTCACTCATTGACATTAACAGTCATACCGGCAACAAGGCTGGCGTTGATCAATCGGGGCAAATGATTGCCCATTGGATGGCCGCGCTGGGATACAAAATGGATCGTCATGCACGGGAAACCATCGGTGATCACCTGCTGTTTTCATCGGGTAAAACGCCCGGCAGAAAATTGCTGCTACTTGGACACCTGGATACGGTCTTTCCCAAGGGAACCTTCGAGGGTTTCCGGGAAGATAGCCAGTGGATTTATGGGCCTGGTGTTTGCGATATGAAAGGCGGCATCTATCTGGCCCTGAGCGCACTGCGTACCCTCCACCGTGAAACCGGTGCGATCCATAACATTGATATGCTGCTGGTCAGTGATGAAGAGACGGGCAGTGATGACAGCAAATTGCTTACCAGCAGTATTGCCGATCAATACGACGCTTGTCTTGTTCTCGAGGCGGCCGGGCAGAATAACGAGGTAGTGACCGCTCGTAAAGGGGTGGGTACGGTCTATCTGGAGCTGACCGGTCTGGCGGCCCATGCCGGCAATCATTACCAGCAGGGGCGTAATGCCAATCTGGCCGCCGCACACTTGCTGATCGCCCTGACCGAACTGACGGACCTGGATAAAGGCACAACGGTCAATGTGGGTAAAATGTCCGGTGGTATTGGTGCCAATACCATATCCCCGACAGCGCAGCTGGCGGTGGAGTTCCGTTTTACCTGTACCCGGGAACGGGACAGGGTGCTGTCTTCTATTGATCAGCTGATCAGTTCTTCTCCCGTGGACGGGGTTAATATTGCCATGACCGGCGGCCTGCAAAGGGACGTTATGGAGAGCAACCCGGCTCAGCAGGCGCTGCTGGAGGAGATTGAAGGTATTTTAGGGTACCCGTTACCCACAGAGCATCGTGGTGGGGTCAGCGATGCCAATACCATTGCCGCTGCGGGTGTGCCAACGCTGGATGGTTTTGGTCCTTTCGGGGATGGGGACCATACTCATAATGAGAGGGCGTGCAAGACCAGTTTTAACTTGCGGATGGAACAGCTGACCCGGATTCTGCGACATTTTTGTGGGCAGGCGTGATACAGGACTGGTGTTTTGGACCGTTGGAAGTGGTTGGGACGAATACTGCAAGGTCACATAAACTACCAGGAGGTTGTCCAGCAATAGCGCCCGTCCAGGCGACCCCGTAGCGAGGATGGCAGAAAATTGAGGATAAAAATTCGGTTTTGTGAGGTGA
>NZ_JAHHPO010000083.1 GCF_024606365.1 Endozoicomonas sp. ONNA2 | reverse complement strand
TGACCCACACCTGACCCACACCTGACCCACACCTGACCCACACCTGACCCACACCGTTCGATTGCGATGGTTAACAGTTTGTCACTGACCGGTTTATTCTGCGGGTATTTATTCATTGCCATGGAATATGTTTTACAGGAAACTTCGAAATGAGCATCTGTTCTCTCTTTCGCAGGGATGTAGCAGATGGCGCGGCCATCCATTTCGTTGAGTTTGTCAAAAAAGCCATTAACTAACCATTGCTTTATCAGCTTTGGTGGTACAAATCTTCAGGTTGCCGATTCTTCAGTTTGGTTTCTGTGTTTGGAACGCGCAGATTCAGGATCACGATGTACACAGGATAACTTGACATTCTCTCTCTTGCTGAACCCTTCGAATGAGTCAAAATAATCGTAAGGTGCCCTTCCTTTCAGAAGTTTCACTTCTTCACCTGATTCACCTTGTCCAGATTTCAAGGGTTGGTAAAGAGGTAGCTTCATCTGGTGAGCAATGTCCCGTGCGGCATCAATGAACAATAAATTACTTTTATTGCGAAGAAATTGCGGATAGGCCAGCTCAAGAAATAATGCAGGGAGATTATCCTGATCCAACACCATGCGAATAACACTTCTGCTGAGGATATTCCCTTTTTGGTTCTTTTTGACAATCATGGCATTGCGTCCATCCATCACAAGGCTCATTAGCGCCAGGTTACCAGGACAAGGACTCAATGCCGGTGATTGACAGGAGTATACTTCAAGCCCATTGATAAAAAGGTCCCAGGGATCTTCTGTCAGCTCCAGGGTTTCTCCGGAGGATAACAGCTTGTTTCTGGTTGCCTCACTGAAATGACTGAAGTTGGCCCGCCATCCAGCCCGGAATAGGGGATATTCCGGGTAAATGGCCTGCAAGTGTGGATTATTCAGTGGTGACTGCCGGGTCTTGATAAAAGTATCGTTAGCAATGCTCTCTATAAACTCATCCATAAGGTCTGTGATTTCTGTATACCCAAGCTCTGACATTGATGCCATGTAAGATGGCAGGACATGGTAATAACGTTGCTCAAATAGCCATTGCGTGAATCCCTTACTGTTTCCCACCAAAGCGTTCGCGCCTTGTTCAGCGATCAATAATGGTAATCCTTCTTTCTGACAGCTGAAGCCTGTGTGGTACAGAAACTCATGAAACCTGTCGCCCGTTTTAAATAGCATTTTCAGCAAACCCAGTTTGTCATAAGTCAGATTTTGGGTGAGCTTTTTCAGTACCGGCAGGACCATGGCCTTGTCCATAACCTCGCTGGATAATGCCAGCTCGAGAGTGATCAGCCACTGGTGGAAAACCTTGGTATCTTTCATCTGTCGTCTGTTGGCAAGGGAATCTTGCAGATATTGATTGAGTTCCCGAACCTCATCTTCTGAGATTAAATCCGGAACAAATGCCAGCAATTGCAGTGGGGCCAGTCGCAAAAGCTTTCCGCCTTTGATTCCGGGATCACCGAGTATTTGTTGCATTTTCGGGCTACTCTGAACCAGACGGGCCAGCCCACTGATCAGATAGGGAATATTGTTTTTATTGTCATGTTCCATGATGATGCTGACAAAAAGCTTCAATACCGACGTATCCATTATTTGTTCGGATGATTTGCAAGCGGCAATGACCATCAACAGTCGATGAAATTTTGCTTTGATCTCGGGCTTGCCTTCAGGTAGTGATATAGCAGCAACCTGGCCTTCTAGCTGGTTAACTGCATCGAGCAATTCCTGTGAGTATTCCGGAGTCATTGTAGTAATGTTTGCCCTGAGTGCAGTTAAATACTTGTCCAGCGGTTTGCTTTCAAGTAAGGCAAATCCTTCGATATCACTGAGTTGTTTGAAATCTTCAAACTGTGAGGCAACATCTGCAGGTGCTTTCAAAATATTTGCCACGGCATGAATATAACGACAATAACCAATGGCTCCCGGTTGTTTCGACAAATAAGCCAGCTCTTTGGCAATATGCCAGATGCTTTTTGGCTCAGCGCTATACAGAACGGATCGAATGTATGACGTTAATTCAGCAATATCAGCCTCCCGGGAAAAACCGGAACAGGCAGCATATAGATACAGCAATCTTGTTGTATGTAACATGAAATCGTCATCATTCACAGAGCCATAATTTTTAGCTTTCGGGATAAATTTTTTTTCTATATGGTCAACATCACTCAACAGATGTCTGGCAAGTTCGTTGTTTTGGGAGGTAAGGATTTGCCGGATCTCCAGACGTCTGGCCTTGACTGAATTAGCAGGGGTCAGTGTTGTCAACTTTTCACTAATTACGTTGTCTTCTTCGGCCAGCGAAGGCATATCCGGCAGGCGTTGAAACAGGCTCTTTGCCTTCTCTAATCGGATGGATAAAGGAATCTCCAGACTGTTCCAAAAGCGTTCTGATATTGGATGTATTTGTTCTGCCGCCAGGATAATCTCGAGTTTTTCAGCCTTACTTAACAAATGTGTATTGGCTAACAATTTTATTGTATCCGTAGGAGCAAGTTTCACGCACTTGAGAAAAACCGCATATTGCACCTTTTTGGTTGGCGACCTGTCTATTGCGCCAAATTCGAATTCATCCCACAGCTGACTGGCGGTTATCTCTATCGCTTCAGCGGTTGAACCGGATAGTTTTGTCTGAATGTCGGAATCACGATCAACCAGCCGTTCTAATAGCTGTTTACTGCCAGCAGTATTGAGGGTTTGCCCTGACAGTGCGGTAATGCCATCGATCAGTTGTATCTGCCTGCCAAGGTACTGAATAGAATCATCTTCTGCTGAAAAGCCAGCAGGTGACTCCATGATCCTTAAATGCAGTTGCTCAGGTGTCAGATTGTTTAACTGATATGGATTCATTTTACTTTCCCGAAATGACTATTTTGGGCAGTTATCACGTTGCACGTTAATAAATGTAACTTCCTGTCTTTCTTTTAATCCCATTAACGAGTCAAAATAGTCGAAAGGTGTTCTTCCTTCCAGCAGTTTCACTTTTTCACCTTTCGGGTAAACCACACGGTGGTAAAGAGGGAGCGCCATTTGGCCAGCAATTTCCCGTGCGGCATCAATGAACTGTAAATCTCTCTTGTCGGGGTAGCCCATCTCAAGAAATAACGCAGGGCTATCATCCTGATCCAGCACCATGCGAATAACACTCCTGCTGAGGATATTCCCTTTTTGGCTCTTTCTGACAATCATGGCATTGCGGCCATCCATCACATAGCTCATCAGCCCCTTGTTATTATGCGGAGGCCCATCCGGTGATTGACAGGTGTTAATTTCAAGTCCGTTGATGAAAAGATCCCAGGGGTCTTCTGTCAGCTCCAGAGTTTCCCCCGGAAACAACAGCTTGTTTCTGGTTTCCTCACTGAAGGAGGTGAAGTTCGCTCTCCAACCGGCTTTGAATTGGGGGTATTGCTGGTAAACGACCTGCAAATGTGGATTGTTCAGCGGTGACTGCCTGGCCTGAATAAACGTATTATTAGCGCTGCTGTGTATAAACTCATGGATAAGGTCTATGATTTCCTCATTCCCATGCTCTGTCATGGTTATCATGTAGGATGGCAGGAGGTGGCCATGTCGTTGTTTTAATAGCCATTGCGAGACCTCCTTACTTTCTCCCACTAAAGCGCCAGTCCCTTTTTCAGCGATCAACAATGGTAATCCTTCCTGCTGAGCGCTGAAACCAATGCAGTATAGAAATTCATTAAACCGGTCTCCCAGGGTGAATAGCATGTGTAGCAAACCCAGTTTTTCATAAGTCAGACTTTGGGAGAGCTTTTTCAGCATCGGCAATACCATCGCTTTATTCATAACCTCGCTGGCCAATGCCTGCTCAAGAGTCACCAGCCACTGATGAAAAACCTTGCCATCTTTGAGCTGCCGCCTGCCAGTGCTGGAATTTTGCAAATTGTTATTGAGTTCCAGAACGCTAGCTTCTGAGATGATATCCGGCACAAATGTCAGTAATTGCAGCGGGGCCAGACGCAAAAGCTTTCCACCCTTGATTAAGGGGGCACCCAGTATTTGTTGCATTTTCGGGCTACTCTGAACCAGACGGGTCAGCCCACTGATCAGATAGGGGATATTTTTTATATT
>NZ_JAHHPO010000911.1 GCF_024606365.1 Endozoicomonas sp. ONNA2 | reverse complement strand
TTGCGAGGAATTCCAACGAAGATCCAGCGGTTCAAAATGGCTGCGCAGTTCATATCTAGAAGGTGGAATTGGTATTAGCTCCTGTGGTAACAGTTCGAGACTGTTTGAGAATAGCAAGAGAAGCAAAAACTATGTCAGGCCAAAACAGGCATCAGTTTTAACTGATTTGTTTAAATTGGTGTGTCAGCAAAAGCAGGCAGTTGAAATTGAGTACGATGTTATCTGATACTCTCAGGGTTGACATTAAGCCTCCCCTTCGGGAAGCAGGCGCTTAATGTCTACCCTGAGAATGGGTGTTTATTCATACCTACAGTTTCAGGATTCCAGGTCATCCAGGTACTTCTCGGCATCCAATGCTGCCATACAGCCAGTGCCGGCAGAGGTAATCGCCTGACGATAGACATGATCCATAACATCCCCGGCGGCAAATACTCCTTCTTTTGAAGTCAGTGTGATGTTTCCTTCCAGACCACTATTCACCCGGATATAGCCATCTTTCATGTCCAGCTGACCGGCAAACATATCGGTATTTGGCGTATGGCCGATGGCGATGAAGCACCCTGCTACTGATATTTCCTGAGCGGCGCCGTCGAGTACGTTTTTAACCCGAACGCCAGTTACCCCCATATCGTCACCGAGCACTTCATCCAGAACAGAATCAAGAACCAGTTTGATATTTCCGTTGCGCACGCGATCCATCAATTTGTCCTGCAGGATTTTTTCTGCGCGAAATTCCTGGCGGCGATGAATCACGGTAACGGTGCTGGCAATGTTAGAGAGATAGAGCGCTTCTTCAACCGCCGTGTTACCGCCACCGACCACCACGACATCTTTATTTTTATAAAAGAATCCGTCACAGGTTGCGCAGGCGGATACCCCTTTACCCATGAAGGCTTCTTCACTGTCCAGACCCAGGTAGCGGGCGCTGGCCCCGGTAGCGATAATCAGGGCGTCACAGGTATAGGTGTGGCTGCCTTTCAGGGTGTATGGCTTGTGACTGAAATCAACTGCTTCTATGTGGTCAAAAATAATTTCTGTACCAAAGCGTTTGGCATGGGCTTCCATATCCATCATCAGGCCAGGGCCCTGAAGCCCTTCCTGGCCACCAGGCCAGTTATCGACATCCGTTGTGGTGGTCAGCTGGCCACCCTGTTGCATGCCCGTAATCATCACCGGGTTCAGGTTGGCCCTTGCGGCATAAACAGCGGCGGTGTAGCCCGCAGGCCCGGAACCAAGAATCAGCAGGCGGGAGTGTCGTGTTGTGCTCATTATTTACTCCAGAAAGATTAGATGGCCATATAATAGCTATAGCCTTTCACCCATGGCAATTGGCAAAAGTGATTGGGGTTATAGTCTGTTGCCAGATATGCGAAGAAAACAAGAGAAATGATTTTTGCTGGTGTAATATTCCGGTTTCTGGCAAACATTAAACACAAATTGATGATACAAAATACCCTGACATCCGGTCCTGGTTACTTTATCCGTGGACTGAGAATGATTTTACTGCCACAGTTGCGATGTTTTGTTTTGATCCCGCTGGTCATTAATATTCTGGTATTTGGTGGGATCATTTATTGGGCATCGGAATATTTCTCTCTGTGGATGGCGCAACTCACCGGTTGGATGCCTGACTGGCTGGGGTTTCTGGAGTATCTGCTATGGCCGCTGTTTTTTCTGGCACTGGCTGCGGTGATGTTTTTTACGTTTACCATTATCGGGAATTTTATTGCAGCTCCGTTTAATGCACTGTTGGCGGAAAAGGTGCAGCGAATGGAAGGTGCTGTACTGCCTGATCTTAAATTGTCTGACTGGCTGACAATTGTGCCGAGAAGTATTGGCAGGGAGTTGCGCAAACTGTTGTATTTCCTGCCCCGCGCAATCCTGCTGCTGATACTGTCCTTTGTTCCGGTGCTTGGATTGGTGTTGTGGTTTTTATTCAATGGCTGGATGATGGCTATCCAGTATTGTGACTATGCAGCGGATAACCGCGGTGTCTCGTTTTCCGAAATGTTATCGCGATTGAAACTGAAGCTATCAACGTCGTGGCCTTTTGGTGCCGTTGTTAACCTGGCCATGTTGATACCGTTGATCAATTTGCTGATTATTCCTGCTGCTGTGGTTGCTGCATCGCTGTTGTGGGAACGGGAAATGGAGCCACCAGCCAGGTGATTGTTTACAGGCAAGGAGTGAATTTGATGAGTTGTCTTTTTTGTAAAATTGCTCAGGGTCATATTCCCGCAGATAAAGTCTTTGAAGATGAAGAGGTGGTGGCATTCAGGGATATTAACCCGGCGGCGCCGACCCATATTCTGGTTATACCCAAAAAGCATATTGCAACGATGAATGATGCCGTAGTAGAAGACCAGTCACTGCTGGGCAAGATGATGCTGGTAGGCAAAGACATCGCTGCCAAAGAAGGGGTGAGTGAGGATGGTTTTCGTTTTGCCCTGAATACCAACAGCCATGGTGGGCAGTCGGTTTATCATATACATCTGCATTTACTGGCGGGCCGCCAAATGCAGTGGCCGCCAGGCTGATTGTGTGTCTTTGCAAAAGGCCATAAAAAGAAGGGAACCACAAAGGCACAAAGACACAAAGTTTTTTCTGGGCTTGCCTGATTCAGGCTCAGCAAACAAAGGCTTCCTTTGTGCCTTCGTGCCTTTGCGGTTTAATCGGTGTCAATAATCTCGTAACTGTGGGTAATTTCAACGCCACCTTCACCCAGCATGCGTGCAACCGAGCAGTATTTTTCGGCGGATAAGTTAACCGCACGTTCAACCTGTGATGCTTTGATGTTGCTGCCTTTCAACACAAAAGACAGATGTATTTTGGTAAAAACGGCGGGAATGGCATCAGCACGTTCTGACTCAATGTCTACATGGCAACTGGTTACTTTCTGACGCGCTTTTTCCAGGATATTAACCACGTCCACCGAAGAACACCCACCTAAACCCATTAACACCATCTCCATGGGGCCTGGCGCGTTTTTCTGGTGTTTATCGGCATCCATGACGATGGAATTGCCACTGTCGGTCAGTCCCAGAAAACGCTGGTTATCAACCCACTTGACTTGTGCCTTCATTTGAAATTCCTGTTCTCGTTTCTAAGGCTGTGTGTATTTGAAGGCAATTGCGACACTCCCCGCCCTATCGGGCGAGGCTTATTTCTGACTTCACAAGCTTTTGCCAGTCTATGGCAACTGGACTTACACAGAAGCCTCCATCAGCAGTAACCGGGTGCCCCTCGGTTATTTTTTGCTAAAGCCTTTGAGTAAAAAAATCAGGGGCCGTCACAGACACCGTAATAATCAGCCTTTGTTGTGTCATTGGAACCTATACTGAGGCTCAAGAGGCTTAAGCTTGCCAAATAGAATCGTATATTTCTGGCTAAGTGGACAGTCTATTCCCGTACAGCCTCTTGGCTATGTGGCAAAGTTGCGACGCTGCAGAGTGACTGATCACTTAGTCAGAAAATATGATTTCATTTGATTAACTACTTATATGTTCTATCAGGAGTTTCTGACATGGTGAATAAAGGTATCAGGTTTCTGGCTCTGCCGATCACGGTATCTGCCTTGTTATTGGGCTGTTCAAATAATTCGGGTCATGTTGAGGACAGGGAAGAGGAAAAGCTGGAGGTTGTGATGTTCCGGGTGACGCCGACAGGTAATGGACCAACCCTGGGCAGCGTGTTTATCCAACAAGGTGATGATGTTACCCAAGGGGTCAGACTGCATCCGGCGCTTCATGATCTGCCACCCGGGGAACACGGCTTTCATGTTCATGAAAATCCTTCCTGTGAGCCAAGAGAAAGGGATGGCCAGAGCGTTGCGGCCCTGGGCGCAGGTGGTCACTATGACCCAGACAGCACTGGCCACCATGAGGGGCCTGCGGGTCACGGGCATTTGGGAGATTTGCCGGTATTAATGGTTGATGCAAATGGCCAAGCGGTCAGCCCGATTGATGCGCCCCGTTTGTCGCTCTCGCAACTGAAGGGGCGCTCGCTGGTGATTCATGCTGGTGCCGATAACTACTCTGACACCCCGCCCCTCGGTGGCGGTGGTGCCAGAATAGCTTGTGGGATCATTCAATAGCTGACGTCTGGCTGACCCTTTCAGGGCGGCCTGCAATCATAAATAAGTACCAAACAACGTCCTGAGCCCTGCTCCCGGATCCTCTTGGCGCATAAAAGCTTCACCCACCAGAAAGCTCGTCACATTATGCCGGACCATGGATTCCACATCCTGTTTTGTGTGTATACCGCTTTCTGTAACCACCAGCCGACTATCAGGAATCAGGTTCAGCAACTCAAACGTATTATTCAGACTGACTTCAAACGTATGCAGATTACGATTGTTGATACCGAGAATAGCGCCCGGTAATGGCAGTGCCCTTTCCAGCTCATCGGTGCCGTGCACCTCGGCCAGAACGTCCATTCCAAGGGATTGAGCCAGCGCATTAAATTCACTGAGCTGTTGGTCAGACAGTGCGGAGACAATCAGGAGGATACAGTCAGCACCAATCATCCGGGCTTCGTATATCTGATACGGGTCAACCATAAAGTCTTTGCGTAACACCGGCAAAGAGCAGGCATCTCGAGCGGCTTGTAAAAAGTGATCACTCCCCTGAAAGAAATCCCGATCGGTCAACACGGACAGGCAACTGGCTCCAGAGCGTTCGTAGCTTCTGGCGATCTCGGCGGGCTCAAAGTGTTCCCGAATAACCCCTTTGCTGGGAGAGGCTTTTTTGATTTCCGCAATGATGGCTGCCTGGTGCTTTTCAAACCGTAACAGCAGGTTACGGGCGAAGCCCCGTGTCGGGGTGTTTTGTGCGGCCAGTGTTTTCACTTTATCAAGCGACATGGTGTTACAGCGCTCGGAAACTTCTTCATGCTTCCGTGCTATGATTTTATTGAGAATCGTCGGTAGCGACATGAATTGGATCCTCGCACTTACCAGGAGGCTGCTTCTGCAGAAAAAACGCGGGTGAAGCTGGCCAGCTCTTTCATTTTCTCCAGCGCCAGACCACTATCGATAGCGTCCAGGGCCATCAGAATGCCTTCCTCAAGGCCACCGGCAACTCCCGAAAGATAAATGGCAGCACCGGCATTCAGGGTGATAATGCTGGCGGCTTTTTCAGCGTATTTTCCCTCCTGTTTACCAAGGGCGTCTTTGATCAACGCCAGTGATTCATGACTGTCTTTCACATCCAGCCCAATCAGGCTTTGGGAGTTAATATTGAAATCTTCCGGTTTCAGGGTGTATTCGCAGATGTTGCCATCCTTCAGCTCAGCAACGTGAGTTGCACTGGCAATACTGATTTCATCCAGTCCATCGACGGAATGCACCACCATAACATGCTCATTACCGAGTTCGCGCAAGGCTTCGGCCATAGGGCGGCATAGCTCCCGGTTAAAGACACCAATCAGCAGGTTTTTCACGTTAGCCGGGTTGGACATCGGCCCAAGAATATTAAACAGCGTACGAATGCCCAGCGCCTGTCGCACACCGACCACATTTTTCATGGCTGAGTGGTGGGCTGGCGCAAACATAAAACCAACACCTGTCGCTTCAATGCAGCGGGCCACCTGATCGGGACTGATAGCCAGGTTAACGCCAGCTTGTTCCAGAAGATCGGCGCTGCCACTTGAGCTGGAAACCCCCCGGTTGCCATGCTTTGCCACGTGGGCACCGGCAGCGGCACAAACAAATGCCGACGCTGTAGAGACATTGAACAAGTGGGCTGCATCCCCGCCGGTACCGACAATATCCACCAGATTCTCAGCGTTAACCTCAACCCGGGTAGCCAGCTTTCGCATAACCATGGCCGCCCCGGTGATTTCTTCAATGCTCTCACTTTTCATCCGCATGCCAGTCAGAAAGGCCGCAATCTGACTGTCACTGCACTGGCCGGTCATGATCTGCTCCATGACTTCGACCATTTCATCACGGCTCAGGTCAAGATGTTGCACGACCCGGTTTATGGCTTCTTTTATCTGCATTGCTTCACTCCCCGGATCAATGATTATGTGGACTGTTTGAGAAAATTGGCCAGAAGCTCATGCCCCATTTCGGTCATAATGGACTCCGGGTGAAACTGCACGCCCTCAACGGGCAGTTCTTTATGGTGAACACCCATGATCTCATCATTGCTGCCGTCTTCAAATTGAGTCCATGCGGTCACCTCAAGACAGTCAGGAAGACTCTCCTTGTCGATCACCAGTGAGTGGTAACGGGTTGTTGTGACCGGGTTGGCCAGACCCTGAAACACCCCGAAATCCTGATGGAAGACCGGAGAAACTTTACCGTGCATCACCTGTCGGGCGCGAACAATCCTGCCGCCATACACCTGGCCTATGCTCTGATGACCAAGACAGACACCCAGAATGGGGATTTTACCCTGAAAGTGTCGTATAATATCCATGGATATGCCGGCTTCGTTTGGTGTACACGGACCCGGGGAAATAACGATATGCTCTGGCTTTAGCTTTTCGATATCAGCAATGGTGATGTGATCGTTCCTGTGAACGTCGACAGTAGCGCCCAATTCTGAGAAGTATTGAACCAGGTTGAAGGTGAATGAGTCGTAGTTGTCGATCATTAACAGCATCAGTGTTTCACCCCTTTAATAAAGCCGGTTTGAGCCATGGCTACCGCACGGAATATGGCGCGCCCCTTATTCATGGTTTCCTTCCATTCAAGGTCAGGGCAGGAGTCTGCAACAATACCTGCACCGGCCTGAATATGGAGCTGACGATCTTTGATCACCGCTGTTCTGATGGCAATAGCGGTGTCCATATTGCCGTTCCAGGCCAGGTAGCCCAATGCGCCGCCATAGACCCCCCGTTTTACCGGCTCCATTTCATCGATGATTTCCATGGCCCGTACTTTGGGTGCCCCGCTTAACGTCCCGGCGGGTAGCGTAGCTTTCAGTACATCAAGGGCATCCAGTCCACTTGTCAGTTCACCCGTCACATTAGAGACAATATGCATCACATGGGAGTATCGCTCGACGACCATCTTGTCCGTCAGTTTTACTGAGCCTGTGGTGGCTACACGTCCAACATCGTTTCTGCCAAGGTCGATCAGCATCAGGTGTTCTGCCAGCTCTTTGGGGTCATTGAGCAGCTCCTGTTCAAGCGCTTTATCCTCTGCTTCGGTATCACCCCGCTTACGGGTGCCGGCAATGGGTCTTACGGTCACCTCGCCATCTTCCAGCCGGGCCAGAATTTCCGGAGAAGAGCCGACGATATGAAAATCACCCAGATCCATGTAGTACATGTAGGGCGAAGGGTTAGTGCTTCGCAACGCCCGGTAAAGATTCAGCGGTGAGCTGTCATAGGGGATTGACATTCTTTGGGAGAGCACCACCTGCATTGCATCGCCTGCCAGAATGTAATCCCGAATTTTACCAACCGAGGCTTTGAAGGTTTTTTCGCCAAACCCCGATTGAAAATCATCTTCACCGGCGGGGTGCACAGATGCCTGGACCAGAGGTTGAATATGGCTGGTCTGCAATTGGCGCACAAGGTTGTCCAGACGAAATTGTGCTTTTTCCAGGGCAGCTGGCTGGCAAGGGTTGGCATGGGTAATAAGGATCAGTTTGCCACTGAGGTTGTCCAATACCACCAGTTCGTCTGACACCATTAACAGAATGTCCGGTGTATGCAGCTCGTCTTTCGGGGGGCTGTGTGCCAGTTTGGGTTCAATATAGCGAATCGTATCGTAACCAAAATAACCCACGAGGCCGCCGGTGAATCTGGGCAGTTCCGGCAGCTCCGGCACTTGATAACGTTGCTGGAATGCCTTGATAAACGCCAGTGGGTCGCAGGTGGTGTGTTCTTCCACAATCTGGCCATCAGTTTCGATCTGGATACGATCGCCGTTGACCCGGAGCAAGGTGCTACAGGGCAGGCCAATCATTGAGTAACGCCCCCACTTTTCACCGCCCTCTACAGACTCCAGCAGGTAGGAGTAGTGGCCATTGGCGAGCTTGAGATAGGTGGTTAACGGTGTGTCCAGGTCTGCCAGAATCTCACGCACCACGGGGATGCGGTTGTATCCTTCTCTGGTCAGACGCGCAAACGTTTCAGGCGTCATAGCAGTTCTCTTGAATAAGCCAGGAGGCTGTCCGAGAATAGACTGCCCTACGCGGCAACTGCTCCTGCGTTGCTCTGGCTCCTGCATCCATGCAGTCG
>NZ_JAHHPO010000910.1 GCF_024606365.1 Endozoicomonas sp. ONNA2 | reverse complement strand
TATTCACTAAAAATTTCCGACTTTTTATCCTCAATTTTCTGCCATCCTCGCTACGGGGACGCCCAGTCGGGCGCTATTCTCAAACAGCCTCCCGGTAACTTCAAGCGGGGTTACTGGTTGACAATTAGCTGGGCCAACAGAGCCTGATCCACCTTTATGAGTGCGAGATATGAGCAATCCTGAGTCTTTAATTCCTGAGTTAGTTCACATTGCCCGAGAGGCAGGAAAAGGCATTCTCACCATCTATCATCAGGATGATATCGGGGTACAAACCAAGGCGGATACCACGCCTGTCACCAAGGCTGACCTGGCAGCAAATGCGATCATCGTTCATGGACTGAAAGGTTTGCCGGTCACATATCCTCTGCTTTCTGAAGAATCGGTTCATCCCTCCTGGCAGGAAAGAAAAAACTGGCAACGTTACTGGCTGATTGACCCACTGGATGGAACCAAAGAGTTCATTAACCGCAATGGTGAATTTTCAGTCAATATTGCCCTGATTGAGCATAACTATCCTGTCCTTGGCATTGTTCATATTCCCGCGTCTGATACCACTTACTGGGGGGGGCATAGCCTGGGCGCCCGGAAACAGGTTAAAGGTGCTGTCGCCCGGGCGATTCGGCCCAGAAAGTTTGCTCCGGAAAAAGAAGTTATGGTGCTCGGCAGCCGGAGTTACGGCACAGAGCAGGCCAGTGATTACCTTCATTTACTGAAAAGGGTTTATCCGAAGCTTGTATCCAGAAAAGTTGGCAGTGCATTAAAAAGTTGCCTGATTGCGGAAGGCCAGGCGGATATCTACCCCAGGATCGGGCCAACCTCTGAATGGGATACCGGGGCTGTTCAGGCCGTTGTTGAAGGGGCTGGAGGTTTATTTCTTGATGCGGATGGCCAGCGCTTCAGTTACAACCTGAAAGAGAGTCTTATTAATCCAGACTTTCTTGTATTGGGTGATAAAACCATTCAATGGGATAATTTCTGGCCGCCGCGCATGCCAGGAATTACTCCGGAATAATTTGCACATTTCTGAGTTTTAAACCTGAGTCGCTGGCCATATGGAATCAAATATTTCTGGTGTATAAACGTATGAATGAAACCGCTGACAACCCTGGCAGCAAAGGGGGTGGCATTTTTTCAAAAATTTAAAAGATCCCGGGCATCGCGTAAATATAGGATTTCACAGGGTTAGCTAATTAATTGCCCGGCCGGATAAGCGTTAAAAAACATAATGAATATCGTCCACCTCAACCCTGGGGGCTCGGTCGGGTGGATTATCCACCTCACCCTTGATAATGGTGGGGGAGTTCAACTTGACTTTCTTATCGGGCAGGGCTGTATCATCAATAACCACATTAATCTCACCGGTTTCACCCCGAAACAGATATATTTTCCCTTTGATTTTCTTAATAATTTCACCAGAGAGCCGTACCAGTTCTTCATCGTCCGATGCGTTCAGAATTTCTTCAACACTGTGCTTGTGATACAAGAGTTTTTCTGATGTAGTGCTCTCGTCATCAAAGGGTGTTTCCTGAGAGCAGGCCGAGGCAATAAAACCTGACAGGATTATTCCTGATAACTGTCCTTTTGTCATAACACTTATCTCTATTGAATCCATATAGGGTTATTCGGCAGTGCCGGATTATGATGCAATTTTCGTTTCGTCTTGAAAAAAACAAATTATTTTTGTAGCTAATCACAGATTAATAATACGTAGATAATCCTGTGAAAGCATATATTTCTGACTCCTTGTGTCGGCACTCCCGGCAACTGCTCCTGCATCCATG
>NZ_JAHHPO010000909.1 GCF_024606365.1 Endozoicomonas sp. ONNA2 | reverse complement strand
GCACGACCGGCTTCCGAAGGTTTCAACGTCTTCTGAAGTTACGGATTCAGGTTTATGATCGGTATAACTGATCTCCTTAAAGGTATTGTTACTGCAATTGGGGCGTGCCAGTGGGTTCATTGTTTTTCCTCCTCCTTCAGGGTGTTTTGTAGTCTCTGCAGAATCTGATCAGCAATGACTTTCCCACCGCCATGGGAAAATCGTCTGTCAAGTTCACACAATGATGACTCATCGGTATGGGACAATTGCTGGTGAGCAATAGCCATGAGATGGTTGAGTGTTGTGATTGCTCCGGGTTCCGTCGTTAACCTTTCTATAAAATGAGTGATGGATTCCATAACCTCTTCCTGACTTTTGAAGTAGTCAATGGGAGCGGTCCCGGGAAATATGTCATGCCAGTCAATGCTGGCATCCACCATGTGATTTTGCTTTAGCAGTGTTAACTGCTGGCCCTGGCTGTCATTGGCCGGAGGCAGCCAGATAATTTTTTTCCCCAGGGCGGCCGCCTCAAATATGTTGCCCAGTCCCGGGGTCATCAGGGCCACTGTTGCTTGCTGCAAAACATCCTGCACTTGATCAGTTGTCAGTGTCTGGACCTCAAACTGGTCCCCTGTGGCCTCTGCCAGGGTGCGGCTGCCCAGAAATTGGAGCTGGTCGTAATGACTGCCCAGGGTCTGGTTAATGCAGTTCATGATGATTTTTGCGTAGTTCACCATGATGGAAGAAGTCACCAGGGGATTCATTAGCCCACCGGTATTGACCAGCAACAGACTGGCCGTATTGGTTTGGGGGTGCTTATCCTGTAGACGCTGCAGGCCGGACACAATGGAAGGTACGACGATGGTTTCCGGCAGTTTATTTCTGTTTTCCTGTAACCGCTCTTGCACGGTGAGAAAGTTCTGTACCAGATAGAGGTCGGCATGGGTAATGGCTGGAGACACCTCTTTCCAGTACCAGGACAGTGGATCATATACGATGACCTCAAGGCCTGCTTCTTTGGCCCACCCGGCAACCTCCAGATCACAGGCGGTGATAAACAGATCGTATTCACGCAGGTGGCGGAGGTACTTTTCTTTTCGGTCGGTGGCAGAGCCCTGTTCGGTGCAGTCAATGATTCGGTTATAGGGGTACTTGGACTGAATATCGAGGGTGTGCTTTTCGCCGATATAGGCGAGGTGTCTGGCCTGTTTGCGCACGTAAGGAAATATTTCCCCGATGGCAGCAGAAGGGCCAAAACCGAAGGGTTCTGCATTAAATAGTATCTTTTTTTCTGCCCCTGAATCCGTGCTGGAAAATGTGATCTCCCGGCAGGGGGAGGGCTCCTGAACAGGGCGCTGGTTTTCCTGTAGCGTCTGCTCAACGATTTGGATAACCTGGTCTTGGCCATTGCCCCGCAAAAGCACGGTGTTATCTTTGCCAATGTTGTCGGAATAAAAAGCCAGGTTGGCAATAAACGTTTTCAGTTTTTCTGCACTCAGCTCCTCCGAGTTTATCCCAAACTGGTTATCGCCAATCACTTTGGCATTGATCTGCTGTTCATACAGATTTTTCAGGGGTATGGCATAGACGGGCTTGTTCAGGTACATGGCTTCTGACAGCAGCGTGTGCCCTGCGGTGGAGATCACCCCGGTGCAGGCCGCGAGTAATGAAACAAATCGGGCGTCGCCATGGTGATAAAACCGACGACACCCACTATCAGCAGGCAGCGGACACCGTTTGGGTAAAAATATATGCACTGTGATGCCGTCTGGTACACTCTCCCGGACGGTCTGTAGCCATTGATCAATAGGCAGAGTGGTCCACGACTGGGCAGTAATATACATCAGTAACGAGGCCGTTGTGCCATGGCCTTGTCCTTTTGCAGCAATGATTTCCGGACGAATCACCGGTGGCAGCAGGGTTACATTGGCAGTATCCCTGCGCTGTTGCTCTTGAACTCCGGGTTGAACGTTGAAGAAAGAGATTGCCAAACGCTTGTCGGCACGGGGAAAGAAAAGTGACAGCCGCTCCCGTTCATCCCGAAATGACGTGCCCGCCAGATCAGGTATGAAGCTGCCGGTTAAAAACTTGCTTTGCTGGTCACTGGTGATCAGCGGAGCCTGTTTGCTGTAAGCATATTGGGCGGACACCTGCTCGTAATCACTGATCACCAGATCCGGAGTACCCAGTTGTTGGTTCGCTACTGCCATGGCCTGGAAGTTGATTTGGTTGAAGTTCATGCGGTTGTTTTGTGGCAGCTCACTGGAGGCCTCAAAATCCAGCCCGGTCAGACAGCCAGCAATGTAGGGATTGTTCACCTCACATACGTGAACCCCCGGATACTCCTTCTGATGGTTGTGGAAATACTCCAGCGCCTGCCCGTAAGTGAACAGGACGATCTGATGATCTCTGTCCCTGAGGTAATTGAGGCAGGGCAACTGACGGTTCAGATGGTCGTTGCCAATGCCACAGATGCCAATCACTATCTTTTTTTTTTGCCCATAAGTGGAGGCTGCACATCCATGGACAGCCTGGGCATTATGGATTGGTAAACGTCCTGCAGTGGGCCGCTGATCTGTCGTGTCTGCCGCCCGTCCTCGCGAAGATAATCCCCGAGCTTCTGCGCCAGGTAGTCTTTGACCTCGCGAGGAACGGTTCCATCAAGGACGGCATCGTGATCACCGATCAGAATATCCTCGCGCTGCTTGTCGAGGAACAGGTTAAACAGCTGATGTCTTGCGCTTTCAGCGGTCAGGGTTTTTTCCATGAAATTGTCGTTTAACTTGACCAGCACAATGTCCCGTACCGGGACTTCCGATTCCGGGTCACTGTAGTAATCCGAAGGCAGTTGAAAATGGGTCCGGTCGCCAACACTGGTGAGGAACTGTTCAGATTTTCCTGCTTCAGCAACTCCGGCACTGACCACGGGCTCCCATTTGGGCATATCATGGTTACGCACCGAAATGGTCTTGGTGCCCGCAACGGCTTTGAGTTGCCCGTCATCGGTAAACCTGACGAGGGTTTTGTCTGCCGACATGATTTTTCGTTCTGGCAGTTTGCGATGCTGCCGGGCATGCTCCAGTACCAGTGTTGTTTTGCCAGAGCCTGAAGAACCGGCAAGCAGGTAACATCCCGCAGCATCGCCGATACAGGCCGCATGGACCGGGAACAGTTTTCTTCGTAACCACTCAACCCGACAGGCCCCGTAAAGAAGGTGTGGCAGGGTATCCGGCACGATGTCGTTATCGGGAGCCATAACCTGAACGGCTCCTTCACGTTGCACGATGACCGGGCGGCCGTTGGTCTGGACGTATTCCACGCTCACCAGGGGCTGGTCACCATTCTCGGGCTGTGGCTTAAATCCGGGCAGATGGGCTGACAGGTGTTGAATATCCCGCTGGGTCAGTGAAATGTCTCCGGTTGAGGCAAAATCGAGACGGTGCTGTTGTCCGATGTGCCATGAAACGGAAACCTTGCCCAGTGGCGTGTTGCCAATGGCCATATTGACAGGACCCTGGCAATGGTCAGTGTTGTGTATGGCTCCTTTCCTTGCTGCTTCAGAAGAAGAGCCGGGTAAAATGGGTAGTGGGGTCATCATTTAATGTTTTAATCATTTTTGCCATGAGAACTCCCAAGTCAGGCAATAATGGCCTGAGCAATGTGGAATTCTCATTGTGCAGGGTGACTGAAAAATCAGATCACAAATTATTAGGACCGACTTTGGCGACCATAAGAATTTGGTTTGATCAATTACTCTTTTATTAATGACAGTTGTTCTGATACTCAGTATCCCTACCGCAAAGCCTGAGTTGTCAAAAATATCCAGTAAAGATACAGGCCTTGGGATTCCCGGGTGGTAAAAAACTGTCCAGAGATCTTTAAGACCGTTTAATCAAGAGAAAGTTCATTGTTTTTGATTGGTGCTCAAGTTTGAGCAACCACGAAAATACAAAACAGCAACCTATTTCTTGCTGGCTCAGGGACTGTTGGAAAATTCCAGTACTTGAATCTTGTTTATCAAGTCAGTGCTGCAGAAATCATCAAAGACAGGGAAAGCAAAAAACTGAAACAAGCGAGGAAAATGTCAGGATAAAAGGGGGAGTCGTTTTAGCTGGCTCATTTGCGACCAGTCCGGTGCAATCGAAGCGCCGACAGACCCTGGAGTCAGAGGGGGGCGCATTGACTTAGGAATTGTCTAAAAACAACTTTCCTAATATGGACGGTATTACACAAAAA